>QIHV01000005.1 GCA_003229135.1 Candidatus Kaiserbacteria bacterium
CGTGCCATCGAAAGTGTCGTAAGTGTCTGCGCTTGTACACCTTGAGTCGAGTCCACCAAAAGCAGTACGCCCTCTACCGCCTTGAGTGCACGCGATACTTCGTAAGCAAAATCGATATGCCCTGGTGTATCAATAAGATTAAGCACATATTCATTACCATCTTTTGCATGGTATGTCATACGTACTGGCTGCATTTTAATGGTAATGCCACGTTCGCGCTCAAGATCCATTTTGTCAAGTACCTGGTCTTGCATTTTGCGCGGTTCAATAGTACCGGTACGCTCCAAAAAACGATCGGCCAGTGTGGATTTGCCGTGGTTAATGTGTGCAATAATACTAAAATTACGGATGGAATTGGCTGTGGTCATGATGCGCCGAATGTTGGTAGAATTCCCCACTTCTTTGCAAAATGCTTAATTGCAATACGCATATCCAAAAATTCCTGGTTGTGCAAAAGTATGAGTGTTCCGGAAACAATCGTAAGCCCTACAATACCAGCTACAAGCCCTTGCGTGAAGACCGCCATAGTTGTGGTTAGTGGCGCTATATTTCCCATTATTGCAAGTGCCGTATATGTTGCCACTGAACCAACAAGTGTTGCAACCAACCCTTGAACTATTGGACGTACCATCGCCCGATTAAATCCTGGCGCAACTGAGCGCATGGCAAATAACAAACATCCTGCGGTTACGATCTGACCAAGCACAATAGCAAGCGCAAAGACCAAAACTATATTTCCGGATACTCCCCCAACACGAAACAGTGTCCCGAACATTGCGAGAGTGCTGTGTGCACGATGTAAATAATAAAGCCCGCTTGCCGCAGTAGCTATGGAGATTGCACCACCGATAAGTTGGTATGCAAATGGACGCCATGATTGCCGTGCGGCGTATAGGGCGCGTGATAAAAGAAGTATGAGTCCTTGTGCAGCGAGAGCCATTACTAATATGGCAAACACTGCTGCTGTGAGACGGGTGTCATTCCAATTAAAATGGCCGGACCCTAAAATAACACGTACCAAATGTGCACGCAGCACGATTGCGAGACCAAGTATAACGGTTGACCATAATACTAGGTGACGTGCTGCCGCTGAAAGTACTCGAGTAAATTCTTTTTTATCACCATTACCGGACAATTCTGAAAGTACTGGAAATGCTGCTACGGCATACGACGCCCCAATAAGCGCAAGTGGTACTGCCTCAAGATTGGTGGCAAGTGTAAACACCGATATGGTCCCTTCTCCTGCGCGGGCCGCAAGAATAGTTATTGCAAATATAACGAATGAACCGACACCTAGAGCAAGTGTGCGCGGTACTGAATCGTGCATAATTGATTTCATAATGTGCCACGATGGCCAAACAAGGTGCGGGGTAAGGCGTGCGTGTATCACTACTGGTATATGAACTGCTAGATATGCGAGTGAACCGAGAATTACTCCATAGCCGATACCGACCAATCCAAATCGTGGGTAGAGTAAAATTGCCCCTACGATAATACCGAGATTATAAAGTACAGGTGAGAGAGCAAAAATGATGAAACGACGATGTACTTGTGTGACACTTGCCAAAACACCTGAGAGGCCGAGAAGTATCGGCTGAAATAATAGTAACCGCGTAAGTGCTACGAAAGCATCTGCATGTGGCGACGATTTAAAAATTGGAAAGAATGTAAATAATATTTGTGGAGCAAATATGGCAACCACAAGTGATATAACCCCACCTACAATAAGCAGGAATGATGCTGCGTGCGAGATTAGTTTACGTGCTTCTTCCTGAGAATCATTTGCGATACGTGGAATTAGTACGTATGCCGAAACCAAAGAAGCAACAAGGGCAAATACTAAGTCTGGAATTTTAAAAGCAGCATAGTACAAATCAAGTGGCGTTGATGTACCAAAGATGTGTGCAAAAGTACGGTCACGCACAAGTGCAAGCGCTTGTGACGCAAGTGTTAAAGCTGCAAGTAAATAAGCAGCTTGGTGAAGACCACGTATCGGTGTCGCTAGGCGTCTAAAGAACTTGTGCACGATATGTATCTACTACTTTCCTGAAAGTGCCGGGAACTTATTTTTACCAGACAGATTCTTTGAGGTATTTTGAGTGAATGGGTTCGTGTTCTTCTCTAGCGCTACAATTACCCCTGAAAGAGCTTTTGCATTGCCCTTTGAGAGTGCTGCAATCACTTTAATTTGTGTAAGAGACTTTGCGTAGTCCTTCTGATGTGCATACGCAACTGCCAAGAAGTACCGTGCATTGGCATATTGTGGACTATTTTTAACTGCCTGTGAGAATGCATCTATTGCTCCTGCAAAATCTTTAGTTCCTTCCTTAAGCACTCCGACTTGGAAAAGCACAGTTGGGTTATTCGGTGCAAAGTAAGCCGCTGCCTCGGCTGCTTGAAGTGCTTCTTTTGCCTTACCGAGTTTTACCTCGGTTTGTGAGAATAAGAAGATGGCAGGTGTGTAATTCCCTTTTAGTGCAATTGCTTCTTTTAGAAGTGGTTCGGCTGCTTTGTAGTCCTTGTTGATAATGGCAAGCTGCGCAAGTGTAAACGGTATAATCGGACTTGTCGGGTTTAATTTCTGCGCTTCTTTATATGCAGCTACCGCAGCATTGTATGAACCGGAAACACCAACAGGCACTACTGATTGATAGACATTCCCAAGCATATACCAATTCTGATATGCTCGTGGGTCAAAACGTGTTGCCGATTTCGCAGCTATAATAGTTTGTGCGAGAGTTTTTCCCAATTGTGCACGTGCTTCTTTAGCTGAAAGTGTTTTATCTTGTTCAATTTTTCGTATACGTGCAAGTCCAACAACGGTTTGAACCTGATAGGCACGGTCACTTTCCGCAAAGAAAAGTGATCGTTGTGCCGCAATATTGGCACCGGTTAGATTACCTACTGATATTTCATTTTGCGCGTTAAGTATTTCTACTTGTGCGACATATCGTTCTACAACAACATACGCTGCAGCGATAGAGGCAAGCATTGCAAGCATAAGTACAAACACAATTGCAAAACCAACACGAGGGCTTTCTGCAAATGTAATGTTGTGTTCTCCACGTGGTTCAAAATGCCTTAGCATTGATATAAATACACCGGCAAGAATAAATGTAAGTGCAATAACGGTCGGTCCGGGAACTGCAAAAATGAGTTCGGTCATTAGATACAACGCACCAATGAATACAGCGATTGCGGCTGGCCGTACTACCGGATTATCTACTTCTCGCATTAGAAGAGCGCGCAGACCAAAAAAGATGAATAATGCAAGAAATGTAAGCCATGCGAATATGCCGACGATACCAGTAGTAACAAATGAGGTTGGAATAAACCCAATACCACTTATAAAGTTCGTATTCCAGAATGGTGTGGCGTTAAGGCTTGGGCTACGAAATGTGAGCCATTGCTGAGCAAATGTATTTGGACCAGAACCAAATATTGCAGATGTTGCATATGTTTTGCTGCCTACCGCAAGAGTTGATTGCCAAGATGGACGCACATTGATAATCTCTACATGAAGTGCCCCACCAAGCGCACCGGAAATAGTGGCTCCGCCGATAAGAAATATGAGTGCCGTAATCAATACAACTAACGGTGTAATTAGATGAGTGTGCCCGGTATTTGGTATAATTTCGATTTCTTCCTCAACCTGCATAGAGAATGAATTATCTGAAATAACCTTTTCAAACGAAGTATTTTCCACTGTGGATGAGTGATGCATGATACTCTCTATAAATAAGCCGAGAGCTACAAGTGCAACCAATACCCACGTTATTATCGAATTAGCTAGAGCAACAAAGATTAGTGTAAGCACAAGCATAACGTAGAGCAAATTTTTCCAACGTGGATTTATATTGGTAAAACGAAATGCCAGAAGTGTCATTACTATACTCAAACCAGCAAATATTGTTAGATCGGAAAATGAACCAACAATAGACATTGTTGAATTTATTGCAGTTGGAGCAAAATATCCCGCTACAAAGATAACGAATTGTATAAGAAATACCACACCTGCAAGTACGGTACCTATACGAAAGAACAAATGGTAGTGCTCTATACGCCGTACCAAAAGCGCTGCAATAGTCCCTAGGAAACCAACCAAAAGCATAAAGCCAAATGTGTCAGAGTTTAGTGCTTGCCCAAAAACCGAAAGTGATGTTGGTGCACCTGAGAATAATGCTGACAAAGCATAAGCTAATGGTACCAACCAAATTGCACCGAGAAGAAGGAGTGGTGGAAATACAATACTTCCACGGAAAAGACGTGCCAGTACATATACTACAAATGCAATAATACTCCCCAGTGCAAATAATGAAATTTTTGTATATAGGAATGGTATTGAGGAAACTGGAATAAGAACTATAATAGCGAGAAAAATTGTAGCGAGAAAAATATATCGTGCAATTTTTTCATATGACCACTGATGTTCAACGATTGAGGAAAATGGATTTAGGAAAGACATAAAATGTAATTTTCTTATGTTTATAATACAGACTAGTATAACAGATGTTCGGTCATATCGCTTGCATTTTCCATCGCAATAAAAAGACACCGCCCGGTGCGGAGCACTGGGCGGTGTCTAAAAAAGACCGAGCTGATAAGCCGAATTCTGTCTTACTTATAAAAGTAAGGACGACCATCTATCTGGGACTGTGGTTACCCAAAGCCTCGAGCGGTGCTCCGGGACAAGCCCGGCACGGCCTTGCACAGGGGTAAGGATTTTGCCGTTTCACCCATACGTTTCCGTATGATTCTTCCCGAAGGAAGTCGCGCCCTTTCGGGCTTGACGTCGCTGCTCGCACCTCTCGCCTTGCGGCGGACGGGCGTTACCCGCTACCTTGCTGCGGTACATCTAAGCTCCGCCTGTGTTCGGACTTTCCTCTCTAACACCTTAAAGTGCAGAGCGGTCGTCTTGCTCGGTCTGTTCCTATTATGCAATAGTACGAGCATATAGGCAAGTCAACAGTCCATATTCGTGCGTATCGCCACACACTAGCAACCATAAAAGGCCATCAGACGTATGGTTGAGGAATGGTTTTACCCGACAAGATTTAAATAATATCGCAAGTACCACTTACACATGCAAGTTCTCGTTTAAGCTCAGTTTCATCCTGTTTTTCATAAAAGAAGAGTTTTGCGTAGTCAATTTGTGGAAATTCATTTATAAGGTCCTCGTACCTATCTTTAGTAACTTCCTCATACGGTGCAAGTGGGTATGCATAGTTCGAACGTGGTAAAAATGATAGACCTCCTACCAAATCCCAATTTTCATATACCCAGTTGGCAACTTGAATCCATTCATTGTCATCAACTGATATTGTTACCGATGGATTGTGCTCTGTATAATTTTGTTTTACAAGTTTCCAATGTTCAAGCTGGTCAATTGCCGTTAAATCACCACTTGTTACTGCATCATTTGGCGCTTTTACTGGAAAATCAAATACATAGGTATTAGCATCATCGATACCTTGTCCCACCTCAGGGTGAAAAGGTACGCCCTGATCTCTAAGTAATTTGAAAAGTGAGTCGGTTGCACTAATACGAATACGACGAATATAGTACGCGGAATGGCGAGGGTGCATACCAGACGACACATCAAATGTTTGCGAAACGGTTCCGGATGGCTTAACCGCTGTAATTGCCGTGGATTCACTCACACCGAAA
>QIHV01000007.1 GCA_003229135.1 Candidatus Kaiserbacteria bacterium
GCGACCGCTCGTTCAGCAATACTTGCACTTGGTGATGGCATGCACGTAAAGGCGGTAGCCCTTCCTGATGGACAGGATCCAGCTGACCTTATATCAGTTAACGCACCGGCATTCACTCTGTGCGTAACAGAGGCCAAATCTGTCATTGAGTTCTTTTTGAAAGTATTGGCAATCAAAGAAAAAGATATGCATCGTTTGGTACGTGCCGTTGAAACAACGGTATTACCACTTGTTGTCGCAGTGAAAAGCCCACTCGAGCGTGAGCATTTCGTTGGAGTTGTTGCACATGCACTTGCCACAACCCAAGAAGCTGTACGAGCAACACTCTCTAATGCAAGTGAGGTAGACCTGTTAGGGTATGGAAGAGAGCCCACACCAAAAACCAGTGAGACCACGCCAAAGCTTTCAGTAGTTCAAGCGCGCACACGAGTACTCTCTGCACTTGCGGCGAGTTATCCGGATAGTGAACTTGCACAGCACATTCAAAGCGAGTACGCTCGAATAATTGGGACTGCGCTTCCAGAACCGTCTGAACGCGCAATATTTGAAGTAGAAATTGAGTTTGAGGAATCCCCGGAAGTAAGTACAGCCGATGACCTTATCAGAACACTTGAACGTGCCGTGCTGGATGAGCGATATGCAGTCGTACTTGAAAAACTTCGCCAAGCACAAGTTGCTGGTGATAAAGAGGCACAGTCAAGCGCAGAAGCTGATTGTGCGCTACTCTTAAAAAGTATTGCTGCCTGTTCATAAAGTACATATTCTTAATATTTAATAGATCTCTTATATTTTTGTCCTATGGTGATATCAAAAACAAAGAAAAGAAATACTCGCACCACAAAAGCCAAGCATGTAGGTACAAAGAAGCTAGCGTCACATCGTGATGCACAGCGACACGCAGTACTCGCTACAAAAAAATCAAAAAAAGTTGTATCAAGGACAACCAATAAAATAATATCTAAAAAAATAAAGAAAACGGCAAAAGGTTCTGTAAGGCGTGCTACAAGCCGCTCAGAACAAGAAGTGCGTGCAAAAGCACTTATTACAAAGGGGCGCGAGCGGGGTTACATAACTTACAGTGAAATTCTCAAGGAGTTTCCACATATAGAAAATGATATCTCATTTCTTGAGGATCTTTATGAACGTCTTTCAATTGCCGGTATTGATGTTCTCGAAGGGGGCATACTCGAAGATAATGCGGACGCCTATCTTGCAACTCGCAATATCAAACATCGTGAATCAAATAAATATGATTCAATTCAAATTTACTTACGTGAAATCGGGCAATACCCGCTTTTGACAGCGGTGGAAGAGCGAGAACTCGCTCAGCGTATCGAATCTGGTGATGACGAAGCGCGTAATATTTTGGCACGTTCAAACTTGCGTTTGGTGGTCTCCATTGCCAAAAAATATGTTGGACGCTCACCGGACCTAACTCTTCTTGACCTTATTCAAGAGGGAAACCTGGGACTTTTTAAGGCAGTTGATAAGTTTGATTGGAAAAAAGGATATAAATTCTCAACGTACGCAACGTGGTGGATTCGCCAAGCGATTACCCGTGCGCTTGCCGACCAATCACGCACCATTCGTATTCCGGTACATATGGTGGAAACTATTGCAAAGTATAAACAAATATCACGTCGATTGGCACAAACACTTGGGCGTGACCCACAACCAGAGGAGATCGCCGTAGAAATGGGAGTTGAACCGGAAAAAATATATCAAATTGAAAAAATAAATCAGGATACCCTCTCACTGGAAAATCCTGTTGGTGATGGCGATGATAAGCGTTCGACACTAGGGGACTTTATTGCAGATGACAAAGTGCCGTCACCTGTACAAGAATCATCAGAACGTATACTTGCTACGCAAGTACGTGATATTTTAGGAGACCTTTCTCCAAAAGAACGTAAAATATTGGAACTTCGTCACGGACTTGCAGATGGTATATATCACACACTTGAAGAGGTAGGAAAAGAGTTTGGAGTAACGCGTGAACGTATTCGCCAGATTGAAGCGAAAGCACTTGAGAAAATTCGTATGCATGAAAAATCCCGCCGATTGAAAAGTTACTAATCTTAATTAGATTAAATCAGGTAATTCATCAAGTAATCATTTTGAAGTATATATAAAAAACCAGTCTCGACGTGTTTCGCCGAGACTGCATCCGTGAGGATTGTTATCTATTATTGTTGTCAGGAATAGTAAGAATAGCAATAATGGCTGTGATAATGCCAACGGTGGCATAAACAGCTGTTGCTAACGGTAAAAGAAAGACAATCGCCACAAAATTAACAAACCCCGTTGTTATGATGTTTTTTTGTAGTAAGAATCGACGTGTTATCTTCATATCCATAGTAGCCACCTCCTGCGGTGCTCAACACAACTCTAAACCAAGTTCTAAAAGTAATAATACACCATATATTGACTACGTCAAATCATTATATACATATGTACTTAAACAGATGGTGGGAATGCAGTCAATTGAAATGCACGGTACACTGATGTAATGATAACCACGGAAGCGTTTGAAGATGCTTACGGAAAACTTGATACAAAACAAAAGGAGGCGGTGGATACACTCTATGGTCCGGTAGTCGTTGTTGCCGGTCCAGGAACTGGAAAGACACAGATACTTGCTCTTCGCATCGGGAATATACTTTTGAAAGTGCCAGGTGTAAAGCCGGACGAGATACTCGCACTTACTTTTACCGAAGGTGCGGCGGCAACACTACGCACACGTCTCGCCTCTCTTATCGGTGGTGCGGCATATCGTGTGCGTATTCATACTTTCCATGGATTCGCTCGGTCAATACTTGACCTGCGAAGTGACCTTTTCCCACGTATAGCACTCGGATCGCAACTCTCACCCGTGCGAGGTATAGAGCTTATGGAAGAGCTTCTTGATAAAGGAAACTATACAAAAATTCGAAATCCAAAAACACCGCATCGTACGGCGCGCACCTTACTCACATTTATGAGTAAGCTCAAACAAGAACACTACACACCGGAACAATATCTCACCGAGCTCACTTGCGAGCACGAACATATACTTGACAATCCTGACCGTATCCACGCAAATGGAAAACATAAAGGAAAAGAAAAAGGCACTTTTCTGCATTTGCGTGAGCGTATAGAAAAGCACATGGAAGCCGCACATCTTTTTGGGGCATATGAAAAAGCTCTTAAAAAAGAATCATTTTACGACTATGAAGACCTGATTAACGAAGCTATACGCGGACTTGAAACAAGTGATGGTTTCCGAGCACAGGTTGGCGAGCAATCACAGTTTGTGCTCGCTGATGAACATCAGGATGCAAATCCTGCACAAAATCGCCTGCTTGAACTCGTGACAGATTTCGATGGCTCACCCAATTTATTCATTGTTGGTGATGAAAAACAAGCAATTTTTCGTTTTCAAGGAGCATCACTTGAATCATTTTTCTACTTCAAGGAAAAATATCCCGATGCAAAAATTATTTCTCTTGATACAAACTATCGCTCAACGGAGAAAATACTCACAGTTGCGCATAACCTTATCACTGTGGTGCCCATACCCGATCCAGCACTTCGTCCAGAGCTCAAAGCTTTTCGCGGAAAGGGTGGCACTGTGGAAGAGATTACGTGTGATACACCGCGTGCCGAGAGTAAAGCTATTTGCACACATATCAATAAACTTCATAAATCAGGCGTGCCCTATAAAAACATTGCTATTCTAACAAAAAAGAATATTGACGTACTCGCACTTGCCGACTTTCTGCGTTGCGCCGGCATTCCGGAAGATCACAAGAGTGCGGAAATGAACGCACTTGCTCATCCGGCAACACAACTATTTATTTCTCTTATTCGTGCACTCACTGACCTGTCACAAGACGTCCCACTTGCTCGCGTACTGTTTATTCCAGGTATGCCAATGACACTTTCAGAGCGTATGCAGCTACTTGCAATCCCGCGTTTTGGGAAACCGCTTGTAGATATACTTGAAAAACATGGTACGCCTTTAATGCGAGAATGGTTAAAACGTATGAAAAAGCTCTCTGAGGAAATGCCATCAACACCGGCAGTTGCGTGGCTTGCACGTTTGGCTATGGAAAGCGGTTTCGTGGCGGGCATACTTGCGCTTGATGAGAGTGAGGATGCCTATGAGGCGTATCAAGGGTTTATGGATGAAGCGGCACTTCTTACTCGTGAAAAACCAAGCGCAACTGCCAATGATTTACTTACACGTCTGGCGACCATCGAAGAGCATGGGCTTCATATGCAAAGAGCCCGCACTAAGCGTGATGGTGTGTGTATTATGACGGTGCATAGTGCAAAAGGGCTGGAGTTTCCACATGTTATCATTGCGCACACAACTGATGAAAAATGGTTTCGTGGAAAGACTGATGAGTTTTCACTTTTACTTGAGAGAGATGATGACGAAAATGATGAGCGCCGATTGCTTTATGTGGCGCTCACTCGTGCGCGAGACGGAATACTTGTTACACACTCACAGGTTACAGAAGAGAGTCGTGCGCAAACACCCCTGCGTTTCCTTTCGGATATTTCACCCTATATGACAAATACTAGTTTACCTACAAAAGCTCCGACTATTGTACATTATGAAAAGCACAACATACTTGATACAAATTTCCTAAAGGAACAACTGCTTGCACGAGGTTTTTCACCGACCGGTTTCAATAATTACGTTCAATCTCCGTGGCAGTATTATTTTCGTACACTTTTACAGCTTCCGGACGCTCCTACTAATTCAATGATGTTTGGTACGGCGGTACATTTAAGTCTAAAGTCTTACACCGACGCTATAAAAAAGGGCAAGGCAACTCCTGAAGACGCTCTCTCTACACTTCGTCACGAACTTATACGTTTGCCACTTGTTGAAATTGACAGGCGTGAACTCACAATAAAAGGCACGGAGGTACTTCGTACATATCTTGCACAAGAAGGTGCAGATATGAAAAATATCAAAGAATCCGAATTTCCAATACATACATCTCTTACTGTACCTGGAGTGGGCGAAGTGCCACTCTCCGGTAAATTGGACCGGCTTGACAGGAACGAAGACGGCACCATTTTGGTTATTGATTATAAAACGGGAAAAGCAAAAAGCGAAAATGATATACGTGGTGCCACGAAATCAAGTGATGGAAATTATTATCGTCAACTTGTATTTTATAAACTTTTATTGGATAAAGACGGGCGATATACTATGAACAAAGGAGCGCTTCATTTTGTTGAGCCAAATGAAAAAGGAAAGTGCGTAGTACGTGAATTTACCATTACCAACGCCGAGGTCTTTGAACTGGAAACGCAGCTCATAGAGGCGGCACAAAAAATCGCAAATGGAGAAGCCTTCACCACTTCTTGCGACCCCAAACACTGTGACTATTGCTCGCTTGTCAGCTTCCTCCTTACGACCAATTAGGTATATCTTCTTAAGAAGGTGGTGTTATAACATAACTGACGTTGTAACCTTGACATATGCATATATTAGTAATATAATTAAGGGTGCTTCAATAGTGAGCCTCGATGGCTCGAAACA
>QIHV01000025.1 GCA_003229135.1 Candidatus Kaiserbacteria bacterium
TGTCGAGAACCATAGTACCAACAGCTTCGTGTACCGGAAGCTTTGCACCGACAGCACCCGCCATTGGCTCCTCAATGATGTACACCTCTCTCGCACCAGCAGTAAGCGCCGCATCGCGTACGGCGCGGCTTTGAACGTTAGTAACCCCGGTTGGCACACCGACAACAACGCGCGGTCCAAAAAATCTGGCACGACCTCCTTGTGCTTTGTTAATTAGATACGCGAGTAATTCTTCTGTAACTTCAAAATCAGAAATAACACCGTGAGAAAGTGGACGTACTGCACGAATGTGTGGAGGTGTCTTTCCCAACATAATTTTTGCAGCTTTTCCAACAGCAACCATCTGACCAGTTTTGTCATTAATTGCGACTACTGACGGTTCGTTAATAACTACGCCCCGCCCGCGCACGTAAACTAAAGTATTTGCAGTACCTAAATCAATACCGATATCTCTTGAGAAAAATGAATTTTTAGAAATTTTTGCCATAGTTTTACAGTGCTAGTACCTCTGCACGAGTTTTCTTTTCCGTAGTACCGTCTGCACGGCTAACCACTTCAATATTTCCACTTGTGAGTGTATCTTTACCAACAATAACGCGCCACGGAATACCGAGTAAATCACTATCGGCAAATTTTTCGCCCGCTCGCACATCGCGATTATCGTAGAGTACTTCAATACCTTTTTTAATCATATCTTCATAAAGTTTTTGTGCATACGTGCGTATATCCTCATCAACCCCAGCAAGAGCAAGTAAGTGCACCTTAAAGGGTGCCACCGCCTCCGGCCACACGATGCCTTTTTCATCAGAGAGAACTTCAACCAAAGTCCCCATAATGCGCCCAGGACCAATACCATAGCTTCCCATAAAAACAGGTATATTTTTACCTTCCATATCTTTATATATCAGCCCAAGTGCATCGGAATATCGTGTACCGAGTGTAAAGATATTCCCAACTTCAACAGCCCGCTCTTTTCTAAGTACCTTTTTATCAATACCGGTAGTTGCGTAAACTTCCGGGTCATCATATACCTCTTTGTTTACTGCTATCCGTTTTTTATCATCTATATAAATAATATCCTCACCAGTCTCACAGATAGTCTGAAACTCGTGCGAATACTTACTAAATGAACCTCCAGAAGCAATGGTGCGGTATGTTTTTGTACCAATACCAACTTGTGCAAAAATCTTTTCATAAGCGAGTGACGCACGTTCATAGAATTCATTATGACTTGCGGCATCTGCTGAGAAAGAGTAGAGGTCTTTCATAATGAATTCACGCGTACGCATAATTCCAGACTTTGCTCGTGACTCATTACGAAATTTATTTTGGAACTGATAGATGTATTGCGGCAGATCTTTGTAAGAAGCAATCTGTTCTGTCATTAGTGCAGTAATTTCTTCTTCATGAGTATTACCAAGTCCGAGCTCCCCACCATTTTTTAATTTAGTTTTAAACCAAATATCAATATCCTTATCATCCCAACGACCGCTTTTTTTCCATATTTCAGGATCTTGCAGAGTTGTGAGCAGTACCTCTTCCCCACCAATGGTATTCATCTCTTTACGAATAATTTCAATTATATTATTCAACACACGCAGCCCAAGCGGCAGGTAGGAATATACACCTGCCATTTCTTTATGTATATAACCAGCACGAATAAGCAGCTTTGCATTCTTGGATTGCTCATCTGCAGGCGCCTCGCGCCGAGTCTTAGTAAAAAGAAATGATTGCTTCATAACCAATAGTATACGAGCCATAGCAAAAAGACGCAAAACCCATCCATAGCCGTACTATGGATGGGTTGTACATAAGACTGCTTCTCACCCAATAAGACGGTAAATATCATGTGCTGTAACCACTACCATAAGAATGATTATAAGCGCAAAACCAACCACATTTATTGCTTGAGCAATACGTGGTTTGATTGAACGACGAGTAACCGCTTCAATAAGTACAAAAAATAATCGACCACCATCAAGTGCCGGAATTGGAATAAGATTTATAATGGCGAGATTGATAGAAATGACGGCTACTAATGCAAAGAGGCTGCTCATACCGTGTGTGGCGGCGGCACCAACCGCTCCAGCAATACCAATCGGACCAGAAATTTGTGATAGATTTGCCGATAACGTCACGGCCCGTACAAGAAAGTGAGCAAGTCCTACCGCTGTCGCACGAGTTATCTCCCACGTAAGTACAGTACCTGCAGAAATTGCCGCGGTAAGTGAAAGTGGCAATATGCCAATAGTTGAAATACCAATCCCGAGTGCATAGCGGCTCGGATCAGAAGGCACCACACCGTTTACAGGCGTAGCGGTTAGTGTGAGATTCTTATTATTGCGAATAATAGAAATACGCATTGGAGTACCAATATCTTCAGCAACAAATGTTATAAAAGTTTTTTGGTTGGCACCACTCCACGAGTGTGGCCCGTCTTGTGCGGTAGTGATTATATCCCCCGGCAAAAAGCCTGCGTGTGATGCGGGTGAGTTAGAGAGTACCTGCCCAACAACTAAAGAGACGTTATGTGCTTGGGAAACTTCCGCCGGAGTGAGCCCGCGAGGTGTACCTATAACAAGTGCACCTGTAATTAATACCCAAGCAAGAATCATATTCATTGAAACGCCTGCGAAAAGTACTAATGCCTGTGAGAGCCGTGGTTTTGAAATGAATGCGCCGCGCGCCCTTGCTGTATGCTCTACTTTTGTTTTTCCAACATCATCTTCACCATAAATACGTACAAAACCGCCAAAAGGCAGTGCATTTATTGTGTATTCCGTCTCACCAAATTTTATACCCCAAAGACGTGGCGGGTAGCCAAGACCGAACTCATCCACACGCATACCAACCATTTTTGCAACGAAAAAATGCCCCGCTTCATGTACGAGGATAAGAATAATTAATACTACAATAAAGATTAGTACATCCATTCTTTATTGTGTAATCTCTTCATATTTCTTCTCAGCCATTGCTTCAAGATGTTCAATACAGGTGTCAATAATTTTCTGTACTTCTTCTTTGAGTCGAAACAGCTCATCTTTACCCATATCACCATTCTTTTCCGCAGCATCAAGTGTACGAATGGCATCGGTACGGTGAGTACGTACAGAAACTTTTGCTTGTTCAAGTTTTTCACCGGTAACCTTACTTAAAAGTATGCGACGCTCAGCGGTAAGGTCAGGAAACGTGGCACGAACGCCCTGGTCATCAACCGATACCGATACACCCAAGTCTGCATCTATAATTGCTTTTTCAATTATTTTTACAAGTTCCTTATCCCACGCAACAATACGAAGCGTTCGTGTATCTTCTATAGATATTGAAGCAAGCTCACGGAGCGGTGTACGTGTACCGTATGCTTGTGGTTTTATACTATCAAGTATGGTTGGTATTGCACGACCAATTCGGATGTTAGTAAGCTCGCGCGCAAAATGTTCTTCAGCTTCTTTAATGTTCGTAGTTAATACGGAAAAATCATATGCCATAAATATATGTAAGTATAATCATATTCGGTATTGTAACAGACTCCGTGAAAATGGTCTTGCTGTGCGCCGTCATCATAAAGCCGCCTGCGCAGCCAAATCTAATTTCTTTTTATGTGAAAATTTTTTAATTATAGCTTCACATTTCTGTGCTTCGCTTCTATCTATATGTTTTTCAGTATAAATAATACGTTTTGCTTTTCTTGCTCTTGTAAAATGACTACCCGTACCGCGCTGATGTTGCGAGAATCTGCGCACAATGTCAGTAGTAATACCGGTGTAGATAGAGCCATCCTTACATTCTAGTAGATACACAAAGTACACATACACATTCTACATATAATACGCTGATAATTCCAATATATTACACATATCAGGATATAAAAATACTCCTTATTTAAGGAGTATTTTTAGATCTCTTTATCTGCCAGATTTGCTAGCCAATAAAGGTGAGTGCCTTACCACGCTTGTTGCTGCGTCCTGTACGACCTATACGATGTACGTAATCATCGTAAGTAGATGGAATATCATAATTAATTACATGAGATACGTTAGGAATATCAAGCCCCCGCGCCGCTACGTCTGTCGCAACCAAGACTTGTATCTGACTATCCTTAAATCGCTTTAAAGCACGTTGGCGCTGTACGTGACTTTTATTCCCATGAATTGACTCTGCTCTAACACCACGAACAACAAGTAAGTGTGAGAGCTTTTCTACTCCGTACTTTGTACGACCAAATACAAGTACTTTGTTAAACTCTTTTTCATTTAGTAAGTTATGAAGTACATCGAATTTTTCCTTTCCTTTGCCAATCCGAACAATATCTTGCTCTACATTTTTTGCAGTATCACTGACTTTAACAGAAATACGTATTGGGTCTTTTAGAAATTCGGAAATAAGTGCCTCAACCTCTCGTGAGATTGTCGCCGAAAAGAAAAGTGTATGATGTTTTTGTGGCATACCACTTACCACTTGTCGGATGTCATGTATGAAACCCATGTCAAGCATTCGGTCCGCTTCATCAAGTACGAGCGTTGAGAACTGTGTAAGGTTTATATTTCTGCGCTCTATTAAGTCCTTCAAACGCCCCGGAGTTCCGATAATAAAATTATTTTTGTAACGAAGCGCTTTAATTTGTTGTCTAATTGGCGCACCACCAACGACACAAACGGAGAATATGTGCATACCTTTTGCAAAACCTTTAAGCTCTCCATCAATCTGAAGCGCAAGCTCACGTGTTGGAGCTATGATAAGCACTTGTTCGTTTGGATTTTTAAGTACTTTATCAATAAGAGGAATAAGGAAGGCTGCCGTTTTACCAGTACCGGTATTGGCGACACCAACGACATCCTTACCTTGCAGTACATACGGTATGATACGGTCTTGAATCGGTGTCGGCTCTTTGTATTGTTTTGTAACAAGGTTCGCTGCAAGCGTCGGAGAAACTGCAAAATCTGAGAATTTATGCTCTGGCACAAACGGTTTTACGTCCTCAATCGGTTCCGCTTTACGTATAAATTTTGAAGGATCAATATACTGACCTCCTGTAGACTTTTTTGTATTTTTTGTATGACGAAAATTCCCCCTGCTACCTGAGTTTTTGGAATTACCACGAAACGTGCGCTGCGACTGCGGTCGCTTATTTGAAAAGCTTCTTTGATACATAAGTATTTTGTTGTAAGTGTTCCCATCTCTCGAGAAATCTCGAGATTCATTGAGAACTGATAATAGCCATTGTGGCCGCTCTTGTCTCGAGATTCATTGAGAGCTGAAGAGCCTTACAAACCGTGAGAATTGAGTTAATCTGACTATATACTATGTACACACCTTTGTCAATACATACTAGTCCACCATATCTGGAACTCTTTAGCAAAGACAAAGTGTTTAAGTTAAACTTGAACACTCTACCGCACCAACTTAATGCAGATTCTTGTAAGCTAAAAAGTCCGCCATTCC
>QIHV01000052.1 GCA_003229135.1 Candidatus Kaiserbacteria bacterium
GTAATTTGGTCAGGATCAGAGAAAAACATATGCCAACGTACCAGTTTTGTTACTTTTTCGATAGTTCCACGTGAAAAGTGGAGCTCCTCCAAGGCCCTCTTTGTCATACGAGCGCCCACAACATCGTGCCCGTGGAATGTCCACTGTTTCTTTTCATTGGACCATCTCCGTGTTTCTGGTTTTGCTATATCATGGAATAATCCAGCAAGACGTATATCAAAACTCCATTTTTTGTCTGCTGCATGCTGCATAGTACGCATTAAATGTTCAAAAACATCATAGGAATGTGCCTGATTTTGTTCAACACCTATACCACGCACAAGTTCTGGAGAAATATATTCAAGAATGCCAAGGCGTGCGGCAAGCGCTAGAGCCATCATTGGCTGGGAAGAGTTAAGAATACGAGTAAGCTCATCACGGATACGTTCTTTTGAAATATACTTAAGATTTGCTGCTTTTTGTTGTATTGCTGCCGCGGTGGTGGCATCGAGTGCAAAACCAAGCTCTGCAACGAAACGAAGTGCACGCATAAGGCGTAGTCCATCTTCTTCAAAGCGCTCCTCTGGATTTCCTACAGTCTGAAGGACACCGGCAGCGAGGTCTTTTTGTCCTTTATAAGGGTCTATTATTTGTCCTTTAGAATTATCGTAAGCAATAGCATTTATGGTGAAGTCACGGCGCGCGAGGTCTTCTTCTATTGAATTACCAAAAGTAACTGAGTCGGGGCGACGCTTATCGGCATAGGCAGACTCGGTGCGATAGGGAGTTACTTCCACCACCTTAAGAGTTGGCTCTTCAGTCTCGTTTACAATACCCACCGTACCAAAATCATTTGTATAGAAGGTCTCAGGGAATAATTGTTGGATTTTTTCGGGTGGGGCATTGGTAGTAATATCCCAGTCTTTGGGTGTACGCCCCAAATGAAGGTCGCGCACACAACCGCCTACAAGATAAGCCTCAAATCCCGCATTGCGCAACGCAGCGGTGATGGATTCTATTTCACGTGGAACTGTGTAGGTCATAGAGGAAATACTAATACTCTTGTGGTGTTTTTCCTAGTATGGCAGTAGTATAGAAATAGGCAAGAAACACTTGTCTTGTGTTAATGTCTACAAACATTAAGCCCGCCCCTATGGTGAAATGGATATCACAACTGACTTCGGATCAGTCGTTCTGGGTTCGAGTCCTGGTAGGGGCACCATAAGAGTACTTCCTTTTCTAAGGTTCGTTCCTCGCTAAGAAAATTAGGTCGCACCAAAATAGAGCTCGTCACCTTTGGCGGACTTTCATTTATACCGTGTCTGATTTGTGAGTAGTACAGTGGATTAACGGGTCTTTGTTGTCCCCCGTGTGTCTTAAAGAAAGTCATCTCGACGTAATCAGTGTGGCAAATGGTACAAAATGAGTAACTATGAGAACACTCGTTGAATATGCTATTATTCACCCACAAAGCGGATATGGTTTAGTGGTAAAATACGTCCTTGCCAAGGATGAGTCGGGAGTTCGATTCTCCCTATCCGCACAAAGGCATAAAAATATAGCCCAAGTATTTCTACAAGGGCTACGCAGCAAAACGAAAAACCTATTTAATGATCTTATTGATTTCTTTCTTTTCTTGGGGAATATTCCACGTGCCGCATAGTGGGCATCGTATCATGACAACCCCAGACTCATTCTTACTCTCTGTGTCACGTGGGTTAACTCGTGCATCATGTCTGCAATTTTGACAGGTGAAAGCTACCCACCCATTCATAATTTCCATACACCCTCCTATACTGGTGTCGTAGTTGGAATAAATCTTAAATTAGGTACAATCATTGCCAATGCACCCGCTATTTAGAGAGTAGCACACATACGGCCGCTGTGTCAAGCGATCGTTCAGTTAAATAAAAAAGAATACATTGAAAATCAATAAGAAAACAGTCTTTAGGTCATTTTCTAACTGTGGATAAACCTGTGCATAGTGTGGATAAAGGACAAAAGGACATTGTGGTGACTTTGCATAAATCCTTAAAACATCTATATATAAAGCCATATGTATCTAGGTCAAGGTATACTCTATGTATGGATTTATATAAGTCATCACGTAAAGAAATAGGAGCTTATGGTGAGAGTGCAGCCGTGAAATATCTACAGCAGCACGACTTTCAGGTCCTTGATAGAAATGTGACATATAAAATTGGAGAGCTTGACATCGTAGCGCAGAAAGATGATATATTACACATTGTTGAAGTTAAAAGTATTGCTTGTAATGAGTTTCCAGGTATGCAAGATAATGGGGTAAATGTATTTAATCCTGTGGAAAATTTGCATACTCTCAAAATTCGACAGGTAGTTAGGACCGGAAAGTGGCACGTTGCCGCTTGCGCATGGGTGGGGGAGTGGCAGGTGGATGGTATTACTGTACTGATTCGTCGCAGTGACGGCGTTGCGAGAGTACGATATTTTCCCCATATTGTGTAAAATCTGGTAGGATAGAGAAGCCGATTATTTGTGTATATAAATGGTAGATGTGTTTTGCGGTCGGGGTGTCGTATACCGGTAGTACGCATCCTTTGGGAGGATGTTGACTGGGTTCGACTCCCAGCACCCCGACCGCAGTACGTGTCTAAACGTAATGTAGTATGTGCAGAATTATAATTTTTAATCTTACATTATGTTGATTTACAATGTATTAGATACATTTATATTGAAATACGGAGAATCGCTCGCCTACGCGATTGGGGTGATGATTATTGCCATACTTGTGTTTACTTTTTTACAACGGCATATTGTCATTCGTCTGGAACAATTTTCAAAAAAGACAAAAACTAGTATTGATGACGCTGTTGTCGCAATGATACGAAGTATTAGGCCACCGTTCTATTGGTTTCTATCATTTTATCTTGGGCTTCAAATACTAGCACTGCCTACATTTTTTACCGCAATACTAAACGGACTTTTACTTGCCGTCGTTCTTTGGTACACACTTCGTGCAGCAGGTATTGCCATTGACATGCAACTTACTGGTTCTTCTGACAGTACTGGTGAGCGAACCGCACGCCATTTTTTAAGTATTATTGCCAAGGCAACATTGTGGATAATTGCGATACTGCTACTTCTCTCCAATCTTGGAATTAACATTACATCGCTCGTTGCTGGTCTTGGTATCGGTGGTATAGCCATTGCGTTTGCACTTCAGAATATATTAACCGACTTATTTAGCTCATTTGCAATTTATTTTGACAAGCCGTTTGTGGTGGGGGACTACATTGTTGTTGGTGAACATTCTGGTGTGGTAGAGCGTGTCGGTATCAAAACTACGCACCTGCGAGCACTTCAAGGAGAGGACATCGTAATATCAAATCGTGAGCTCACATCGGTACGTGTTCAAAATTTTCACTCAATGCACTCACGCCGTATCCAAATGCAGTTTGGTATCACATACGAAACTCCTTACGATATCATTTCCACACTCTCAGCAAAAATTAATAAAAAACTTGGCACTATAAAAAATATTCGTATCGATCGTGTTCATTTCGCAGGATTTGGCGAATCTTCTCTTGATTTTATTTTAGTCTATTATGTTAACTCTGGTGACTATACGCAGTATATGGACAAGCAACAAGAGCTCAATCTCGCACTGCTCGAACTTTTCGCACAAGAGCATGTTGAATTTGCATATCCGACACGCACTATGTACGTTGCTGGCGAGTCTAATGTGCAGAAAGTATCCGTATAAGGATAGCTTTCAAACGTAAAGACTCTGGCACAAAGGCAGTCACCATTTCAGAAGGTGATTTTGTAGATATTGTATCTAATGGCCGGTGCATTTCCTGCACATAATCACGGCGAATATAGCTGGCAGTAATTGCACTTAGATCGCGATCACTTGTCACACCCTTAATGGTACTGGTGGTAACCATACCAATTAATTTACCAGAAGTGTCTACAATGCCACCTCCGGATGACCCTTCCTGTGCAGCAGCAGTACCACCAAGCGATATCATGTCAATGGTGCTGGTGGCAAAAGTAAAAACTTTTTGTATATTTCCATATACAATTGTAGAATAAAGTGAAAACTGAATTTCACTCATAGATAGAAATTGTGCAGCATAAGAACCGATAACTATCGGTGCGCCGATAGTTGGGGTGTGCACGGCAAGCGGAATATATGGAAAACTATCGGGTAGTTTGGTGGGGGTGTCGCTTTTTGTAATTGCAAGAAGGGCAATGTCATATTTACCAGTACCAGTTGGAGTTCTTTGTATAATTGCAGTTTGATTTGCGGTAATCCATTTCGGAGATATAAATATAGGGGATGCTTTGTAAGCTGGCCGTGCCGGGTTTCCGGTACGAATTGTACAGATGGTGGCATCGTGGCTTGGGTAATCCTTGAGAAGAAAATATTGAGCAATGTGCGCATTCGTTAAAATGATACCGCGTGGGTCAATAATGATACCACTACCGGAAATAGACCGAAGTAAACCATTTGAAGAACTAACACATATAATATTTACTAATGCATCACGTATACGGAGTGCACTTGCAGCAAGTTTTGCTTGTAGCTGCGCATTAGTTAGTGTTGGCGTTGGTGGTATCGCAGGCTTGGTTGATGTTGTGTATGTCTTCTGAACCGATGTATATTTTGGAATGTTATTGGGCTTAATTTGCTGCTTTACTGGAGTGGAAGTAGTTTCATATGTGGCTGGACTTCTATGTGTATAATTTTTTGGTACTGTGTACTTTGGTGCGTCTATGGTCGATGTTGCCACAGCCAGTGATATACCAGTTGTAACCGTTTGAATGGGAGCTTTTGGGTATTGTAAAAATACAAACAAGATTATTGCTACAAGTATCGCCAGAAAGCTCGCCAATAAAATAATGAGAGACTTCATAACCATATGCTAACCGAACCGTGCGGGAAAGTCCTGCATTTGGTATGCTGAAGTATATGCGGGCGTAGTTTAGTGGTAAAATGACTGCCTTCCAAGCAGTAGTCGGGAGTTCGATTCTCCCCGCCCGCACATACAAAATAAGTCTCTAAATATTTCAT
>QIHV01000027.1 GCA_003229135.1 Candidatus Kaiserbacteria bacterium
AAATAAAAAAAGAATCTCATGGTCAAGCAATACCTTCAAAAGAGCAAAAAAGTTTTGTCGCAGCAATGCGCGATGACCTCAGCACACCACAAGCGCTTGGTATACTTTGGGATGCGCTTCATGATGAAGATCTTAGTGCCTCAGAAAAATGGGGGCTTATCAAAGAAGCCGACACCTTACTCGGGTTGGAACTAATTGATCCGCCAGTATCGCAGGAACCACTTGCGAACGAGTCTCTTCCACAAAAAATACAAGAGCTACGTAAAAAACGAGATGCTGCGCGCGTTTCAAAAGATTTCGCTACTGCCGATTTACTGCGTAACGAGTTGAAAAGTTGTGGATATCGTGTTGAAGACGGCGTAAAATCGACACTCCTCTATAATGACGACAAGTGATACAATCTAGCTGATATGGCAGTTAATCGTATTCCACCGCAAAATCTCGAAGCAGAAAGGGCTTTGTTGGGCTCGCTTCTACTAAAACCGGAAGCAATGCATGACATTTCAGATATTGTACGTGGTGATTCTTTCTATGCAGAGAAACATAAACTTATTTTTGAAACAATGCAGGATCTCTCAAATCGTGGAGAACCTATTGATCTTTTGACACTTTCCACACGCCTTTCCGATAATGGGTTGCTTGAACGCACGGGTGGCAAAAGTTCGATCGCCGAACTGGTAACAACTACACCATCTCCGGGTAATATCACACACTACGCCGAGCTTGTTGCACGTAAACATTTAATGCGTGCTCTCATCGATGTATCGTATCAAATTACTGAAAATGCGTATGATGAATCACGTGACACCAGCGAAGTACTAGATGAATCGGAAAAGGCAATTTATGCCATAGGCAATGCCTCAGCAGTACATAAATTTATTGCTCTCTCTGATAAGCTGACCGATGCATGGGATAGAATTGAAAGTCTCTCAAAGAAAGATTCCGGAATTCGTGGTGTGCCGAGTGGTTACCCCGACCTCGATTCCCTACTCTCAGGATTTCATCCTTCTGATCTGATTATCATTGCCGCACGTCCTTCAATGGGTAAAACTTCACTGGCGCTTGATATCGCACGCAATGCCGCGGTGCGCTATAACACTCCTGTCGGTATTTTTTCACTTGAAATGAGCTCTGAGCAACTTGTTGACCGTATGCTTGCCGCTGAATCGTATGTAAATTCTTGGAAACTACGTACAGGCGGTATTCATGATGAAGAAGATTTTTCTCGTATTCGTGACGCACTTGAAGTACTTTCCAAAGCACCGATTTATATAGATGATAAGCCGGGGAATAATATTCTTTCTATGCGCGCTGTGGCGCGCCGTTTGAAACGAGAGCGCGGAATTGGTCTTATTATAGTTGATTATCTTCAGCTTATGGCACCTATTGGTGCAAAGGCGTCAGATTCCATGGTGCAACAAATAACCGAGGTATCACGCTCGCTTAAAAGTCTAGCCAGAGAACTTCGTGTACCAGTTATTGCTCTATCCCAGCTTTCTCGTGCTGTTGAACAGCGTGGCGGTAAACCGCGCCTTTCTGATTTACGTGATTCAGGTTCCATTGAACAAGATGCGGATGTTGTAATGTTCATACATCGTGAAGACAAAATAAATAAGGAGAGTAACCGTCACAATATTGCTGAAATCTTAGTTGAGAAACATCGTAATGGTCCAACAGGTAAAATTGAGCTTTATTTCGATGAAAAAAGAACCACCTTTATGCCAGTCGACAAAAAGGGATATGGCGAGCTTGCAGATGAATTTTAATGGATACTGTTGAACGTCTTGCACATGCTTTTGAACGCTTGCCCGGTATTGGTCCACGGCAGGCAAAACGTTTTGTGTACCATCTGCTAGCAGCATCCCCAAGTGATCGAACACTATTCGCAAAACTTATCGGGGCACTTAATAATGATGTACAACAATGTTCCGAGTGTTATAAATTCTGGAGTGGTTCCGGAGAGATGTGTGGGTATTGCAGTGATAATCTACGTGATGATGGACTTCTTATGCTTGTGGAAAAAGATCAGGATATCATCGCCATAGAGCGTACAAATGGCTATCGTGGTCGTTATTTTGTACTTGGTGGAGTACTTACACTCTCCGGAAGAGGTTCGGTACGTGAACGTGAACTTATACACATACTTGAGCTTCGCCTAAAGCGCGGACTTAAAGAAATTGTGCTCGCTCTCTCAGCCACGTCTGAAGGAGAGCACACTACCGATTATGTACGTAAAATCCTTACTCCATACCGTAACCGTGTTCGTATCACAACACTTGGGCGCGGTCTTGCCACTGGTAACGAACTGGAATATGCCGATGCACAAACACTCTCAAGTGCACTTATGAACCGTAAAGAGTCTTAGCAAAAAACACAATGTATATCTACATTGTGTTTTTTCTTGTGTGCCTTTATGAAACTGAATCAATACGTATTCCTACAAATGGTTGCCTGTGACCTCGGCGTTTTAGGTAACGACTCTTAGCTTTGTATTTGACTACGTCTATTTTCTTGGCACGACCAATTTCAACAACTGTACCTTTGACACTTGCATTCTTAATAAATGGCGTACCAACAGTCGTATCCGAGCCATTGTCAACGAGAAGCACTTCATTAAAAACAATTTTATCGCCTATTTGTTGCTCATCAGACAATTTTTCCACAGATACAACATCACCCTTGGAGACGACGTACTGCTTTCCACCAGTCTTGATAACTGCGCATTCCATAATTTCGATATATTACCGTTTCTAGACATAAAACGCAAGTCAAAATGATACACCACCTTATACCCATCACATTTCATGACCTAAACAAAAAAGCACCCACAAGTGGGTGCTTTTTTGTTTAGGTCAGTTAGGCCTTGTCAACGTCGAGTGCGTTAGGGCCTTTTGGGCTCTCTCCGACTACGAACGAGACTTTATCTCCCTCTTGAAGTTCATCAAATGAGACATTTCTGAGTGCATTTGAGTGGAAGAAAAGATCTTTATCCTTGCCATCACGTTTGATGAAACCGAAACCATTTTCGGTCTTTTTTGCAACGATTCCTTCTTCTCGTCCTTCTTCTTGTGCAGCTCCGTCATTTCGAGTTTCTTCGTCTTGCATAATTCTGTAGAGAATAAATTTTCTAATGTATCAAGTCAGGTGCCGAAGAGAGAAGCTCGATCCCCACTTCTTTTGGATCCAGCTCTGGTTGATGAAGTAAAGACTACCATACCCACAGCAATCTGTCGATAGCACAAAATATATCCTGTGGCATTAAACTCCTTTATATGAACTAAGCCAGTCCATCACTTTCTTACGGTGCTGGTCAAGAGACCAGGCGTTACCACGCACAAAAAGCCCAGCATGATCTTTTTTGAATTCTTTAAGAAGTATTTCTGACACACGAGGAAAGGCATCTGGAAGGTTTTCGTTATATGATTTTAAAAATTCAGAAAGAGAGCGCTTTTTCTCACTACGTTCACGGTCATAATCAGGTGTTCTCATTAATAAGTATAATACCACAGATTATGAGATATGTCAGCTTTTGAAAAATGTTCCGCTAAAGACCCTGAATACTAGTGTTGATTGAGTTCTGGTCTTTTGTAAGTGCCGCAGAATCATTTGGTATTTTATTCAGGTCGTTGGCAATATCCGCATTTGTATCACCGCTCGAGAGTGCTGGCATCACCTCTTTTGTAACGGCTGAAGGTTGTATAGAATTGTTCATTGTAGAACCAATAAAATACCATACGGCCAATCCGACCAAAATAAGAACAACAATTGAAATAATCGCTATATAGATTCTTTCTTTATTGTTATCTGAAGATTTATTTATTGATGGTGTTATCGGTGAAGTATTTTCTTCTACCGGTTGATTTGTTTGATTGTCCATATATATCAATTATAATTTTTGCTAACTTGTTGGGACTGCTGATGAGTTGGCTGGTGTAGAAGTTGCACTATCATTCCCTGTTTCTAGAACGTGTAGCGCGTTTCGAACTGCACCACGCACTTCTACCATAGAGCCGAGACGCAGCGCTGATAAATCACCAAATAATTGATTGTGCAGTATCTCAAACGCAGCTCTAAATCCTTGCATAATGCGCTTTTGACCCACCAGCGTTGATGTCGCAGATACTGAAGATGGTGATGATACTGATGGAATATCAAGCGTATAAACTTTTATTTTTTGTGCTGCTATGGCGGTGTGGGCATCAACTATAATTGTTTGTGCGGACTGTATGGCAGCATTTACCGCTGTTACATTTTTACCGTTTGATGCTTCAGCATCTGATCTATCTTGAATTTTTTGCAAAATAGTACCGTAGCGGTCTAACAGTTTGGAGAAGTGATTTGTCCACACTTCATTCAAATTATTAAACCTCTCAATTAAGCGTTTTACCAATTGTTGCTTCACTCTGCTTTGAATGGCACGAATATGACGCTGTACTCTTTCTCGCATTTGTACGATGTGTTCTTGAACTCTACTTTCATACATTTGGCGTGGTGTACTCGTTGCTCTACGCACTATTGATTCTGTACTTGTCGATTTACGTTCGTAATGATATTTTTTAAACTGTTGAATTCTTTCACGTATTTGTATAGCGTGCGTTGTAGAACCTATACCAGCAAGAGGTTGACGATCGTAACGAAATGTTTCAAATGTCCTCCGATGCTTGTTTGTGGTTGATGCCATAAGAAGAGCCGGCTGAGTATCTGCCTTTTGAAACCGACCTTCTGTTTGTACATTTGGTAAGGTGGCTTGAGCAAATGCTGTCGTAGCAGCAGATAACATCAGTACAGTAATACCACCAACTGCAATACTTTTTAGGTACGTATGCATATCAAATAAAGAATTACTATAAATAATACTCTTTACAGTATAGAACAATATCTTCTTGTAAGCATAATTACATACTGCGTATAACTAATTTGTTGAATATCTTACATTTTGCACACTTAATACATGTGTTGTGGTTACCTTATTATATAAAAAGCTAAAGATATTTTTTATATATAATAAGAAAATAAACACATTTT
>QIHV01000065.1 GCA_003229135.1 Candidatus Kaiserbacteria bacterium
GCGGTCATGGGAACGGTTGATGGAACTGTAAAAATAAAAGACGGTGATAAAATCCGTGTTGACGGAGGTGGGGGTAAGGTTTTTCTAGATAATATTTTTTAAATCCCACCGCTTAAAGAGTGGTTATATTGAGTGAATAATAAATATGTTAATTAAACATACACATCCAATTTTAGCCAAATGATGTACCATTAATGTATGGAGCCACTAGCTTCTCGTATTCGCCCGCGCACACTTGACGAATTTGTCGGACAGGAGCATCTCGTTGGCGATGGGAAACCGTTGCGCGCGGCGATGGAAAAGAAGCATCTATTCTCGTTCATTTTCTGGGGGCCGCCCGGCGTGGGGAAAACAACGCTTGCGCGCATATATGCGAAGGCGCTCGGTGCGGCGCTTTACGAGCTTTCGGCGGTATCAGCTGGGAAGAGCGATATTCGCGCTCTTCTCGCGGAAGATTCAAAAGGAAAAAATAAGATACTTTTTCTTGACGAAATACACCGCTTCAATAAGACGCAGCAAGATTTTCTTTTGCCCTTTGTGGAGTCGGGCGAGCTCACTCTTATAGGTGCGACTACTGAGAACCCATCTTTTGAGGTTACCGCGCCGCTTCTTTCTCGTTGTCGTGTTTTTGTGCTTGAGCCACTTTCGCAGGAGAGTCTCCACGCTATCATCGCTCGTACAGATGCCGCCCCAACAAAAGATGCACTTGCTTGGCTTTTAAACTATGCAAATGGCGATGCGCGCAGAGCGCTCGGTATCATTGAAGGTGCACTATCGCTTTACGGAAAGGTTACAGTTGAGAGTCTCGGGCAAACGCTTGAGTCGCCGCACTTGCGCTATGACAAAAAAGGAGACGAGCACTACGACACTATTTCAGCTTTCATTAAAAGTATGCGCGCTTCGCAGGGCGACAGCGCGCTTTATTATCTTGCGCGAATGGTTGAGGCAGGAGAAGACCCACTCTTCATAGCAAGGCGTATGGTGATTTTTGCAAGCGAAGACATTGGTTTGGCAGCACCAACTGCACTTGTGGTTGCAAACGCTGTTTTTAGGGCGTGTGAGACGGTCGGCTATCCAGAGTGTGCGATTAATTTGGCACACGGCGCGGTATATCTCGCACAGTCTAAAAAAGACAGAAGTGCATATAACGCGCTTCGCAGTGCGCAGGAGGATGTGCGTTCATTTGGTAATTTGCCGATACCAAAAAAGATACGCAATCCGGAGACGGCACTTATGAAAAATCTCAAATATGGCGAGGGATACGAAAAATATGATACGAAAAGCTATTTGCCGGAGAAGCTTTCAGGTAAGAAATATTTGAAGTAGTTTATTCATATTTAGGAATTATTATTCAACAGAAAATATGATGTCGTATGGTACGATTTTGCGTGTGATGAGGTTGTCATTCTCAAGGTCACTTTTTTCATAGAAAGCCACGCTATTTTCAAATGAGCGACCGCCACGCATATGTCTTTCTATTGTATTCTTTTTTCTAAACTCTGGTAATGTCTGGAAAAAGATTTTATAGTCAAAAAATATTTCCAACTCGCTCCATGGTTTCTCATTATAAAGTATCCATAGGCCCTCAATAATTAAGATAGTCTTATTTTGGTCGCAACTCACGGCATTTTGAATAGGATTGTGAATTTTTCGGGAGTAATAAGGGAATGCCAGTGTTTCCACTTTGCTGAAGGTAGACAAGTCTCTTCTGAGAGAGACAACATCAAAGCTATCGTAACGACCTTTGTGTTCTACTAAGGGTTTATTTTTGATATCATAATGTTCCTCGAGATACTTTTGCGAAAAATGATATCCATCCAGACTTATTTGTAATACATTATAATTAGTTTGTTCATTAATTATTTGTTTTAATAGAGTCGCGGTAGTTGATTTACTAGAGCCCGAAGGTCCTCCAATTGCTACAATAAATCGTTTTTTATCCGCGCTGATATATTTCCGCACTATTTTTTCGGCAAGTGATACTGTTGAAATTTTCCAATTTTCAGAAAACAGCCGTGTATCTATTTCTTGCTCGGAGACGAGGATAGTTTTTGGAAATATAAAATTTATTGGCATGTTTCTAGTTTAACAAATCATTTTTGCCAAGTATACTTATTAAAATTATTTCAAATTTGGTAAGAAATATTTGAAGTAGTTTATATATTTCTCGCACAATACAAAGAGTTCGTATGTCGCACCAAAAGTGCCCGCTTCGTGAGAAGCGGGCACTTTTGGTGCGACCAAGTGTCGCAATTGAATATAAACGATTATCGTACTGCTTCCTTGAGCGCTTTGGCGGCTCGGAATTTCGGTACACGCATTGCCTTAATCTGAACCGCTTCACCTGTGCGTGGGTTACGACCCATACGAGCTGGGCGCACCTTTGCTGAGAAGATGCCAAGTCCAGCAATCGAAACCTCGTCTCCTTCTTTAAGTGAGCTTGTAATGGAACTGATGACTGTTTCAACGGCACGATCTGCGTCTGCTTTTGTTGTGCCTAGCACCTCATGAACTTTTTCAATGATATCCACTTTATTCATAGGAATCTACTATGGTTAATGCCTCAACGTGAGGGGTATGCAGGAAAGTATAGGAAATAAACGGTTTTCTGCAAGTGTTGCGCAAGTGAAAAGTGGATAGTATAGTATTTTGACATTTTATAATAAAAGTGTCATCGATATACCTACTACTATTTTACCTTTGTTTTGCGCGCTAAAAACGATACCGTTTTTAGCGCGCAAACTCCACAACACGATTTTCTCGAATAATATTCACCTTTATTTCTCCCGGGTATTTCAACTCTTCTTGTATCTGGTTGGCAATATCACGCGCCATATGGTGCATCGCCAAATCAGAGACTTTTCCGGGATTCACAAAGACACGAATCTCACGCCCAGCTTGTACAGCGTATACTTTTTCCACACCGGGAAAGTTAGATGCGAGATGCTCCAACTCTTTCAAACGTTCCAGGTAACGTTCTATCGTGTCGCGACGCGCTCCTGGACGACCAGCTGAGATAGAGTCGGCAACTTGTACAATAATTGACTCAAGAGTTTCATACGGGTATTCATCATGGTGTGATTGCATCGCTTGGATGATTTTTTTATCAACACCAAATTTTTCTAAAATACGTCGCCCTATTTCCACGTGTGTCCCCTGCACCTCATGGTCAACCGCTTTACCAATATCGTGAAGGAGTGCGCCGGCACGAGCTATTGTTGGACTTGCACCAAGCTCCTCGGCAAGCATGCCGGCAATGTGTGCCATTTCAATTGAATGGCGCAAAACATTTTGACCGTAGCTTGTACGAAAACTGAGTCTTCCCAAAAGTGCAATAAGTTTTGGATCTAATCCCACTACCCCCACTTCATAAGCCGCCTCCTCACCTTTCTTTCGAATGGTTACAGCAGCTTCTTTTTTTGTACGCTCCACAACCATTTCTATCTTTGCAGGTTGTATACGCCCGTCGGCAATAAGTTCTTCGAGTGCAATTTTGGCAATGTGGCGGCGCAGTGGGTCAAACGAAGAAAGTGTAATACGGTCCGGTGCGTCGTCAATGATGACGTCAACACCCGTTGCACGTTCAAATGCCTTTATATTTCTGCCTTCCTTACCGATAATCTTCCCCTTTTCCTCTTCAGAAGGGATTGATACAGAGAGTGACATTATTTCGGCATTTACAGCACTTCCCAAACGTTGGATGCTTGTGGCAAGGATATTACGTGCAGCATTTTCAAAACGTTCCTTGCCGTGCATCTCGAGCTTTTGTAATCTAGCTAACAGTGTTTCCTCATATAACTGCTCCATATTCTGTATCAGCTGATCTCGTGCTGCCGATTGTGAAAGGTGTGCAATGCGCGCAAGTTCACCACGGCGTTCCTCAATAAGTGATTTGGATTCTCGAGCCAGTCGGACCGCTTCATGTTCTCGGTGACGCACACTCTCTGATTCCTCAGCGATATTATGTTCACGTTCATCAAGAAAGGCCTCTTTTTTCGTGAGGCGCTCTTCGGTTGTATTAAGTTTTTCTTCGTGCTCGCCGATACTTTTTAAGCGGTTCTGCTCTATAACATCCGTACGAGCTTCCGCAGCGGTTATTATGCGGGCGGCACGTTCTTTCGTTTCAAGTATTTGCTGCTTGATATCTAGCTCAAGTGAGCCACGCTGTCCAAGCGCAATCAGCCAACGAAGGACATACCCCAATGCAATGCCGGCAGCACCGGATATTGCAAGTAATATAAATATAAATTTAAACGACATAAAGTGTGTGTTTGTACAATTTCTCCGGTGAAGTTGTCGTACGCTGAAACTCAAGCATATGAAGACTGTACAAACAGATAATGAATACTATATTCGCTGTTGTTTTATAACAGTATGCCCACTCTAGCACGCAAAATGCGGCGTCGCAAAATTTCCTCGCGAGCTAGAGCTCGCGAGGGTGTTTCAATATAGTACCAGTTTTGTGTGGCTATTATTTTACTTTATAAACTTGGTCAATAAGTCCGTACTTCTTTGCTTCATCAGAAGTCATAAAATAATCACGATCAACATCTTTTTGGACCTTTTCAAGCGGTTGCCCGGTTGCTTTCGCAAGGATTTTATTAATTCTGTCACGTGTAGCAAGGATGTGTTTTGCAGTAATTTCAATATCAGTTGCTTGACCTTGCGCTCCACCCCACGGTTGATGAATCATTACTTCGGCATTTGGAAGAGCAAATCTTTTACCTTTCTGACCATTTGCGAGCAGTACGGCAGCTGCGGAAGCGGCAATACCAACGCACACAGTGGCAACTGGTGGTTTTACATGGTTCATAGTATCAAGAATTGCCAGACCCGCGGTAACAGAGCCGCCGGGGGAATTAATGTAAAGGTAAATATCTTTTTTAGGATTCTCGGCCTCTAAAAATAAAAGCTGAGCAACGATAAGATTTGCTGTCTCATCTTCAATAGTGCCGCCCAAAAAAATGACACGCTCTTTCAGAAGGCGT
>QIHV01000062.1 GCA_003229135.1 Candidatus Kaiserbacteria bacterium
TGTGGCGTGCTGAGGTCATCGCGCATTGCTGCGACAAAACTTTTTTGTTCTTTTGAATGTATTGTTTGACCATGAGATTCTTTTTTTATTTCATATGCAAAACGCCACAAACGAGTGAGCGCTTCTTGTGCGCTTGAAAGTACACTCCACGAAAAAGAAAGTGGGGTACTGTAATGTGCTTGGTGAAAGAAATAACGTAGCGCAAGCGGATGAATACCACGCTCGACAATATCTGATAAATACACAACATTATCAAGTGATTTTGAGAGCTTTTTATTTCCCATCATAAGCATTTCATGATGCATCCAATAGTGTACAAAAGGGCGCCCGCTCACAGCTTCTGACTGTGCAATTTCATTATTGTGGTGTACCGAAATGTGTTCCATACCACCAGTATGTATATCTATTTCAACGCCAAGTAAAGCTCGACTCATAGCGGAACACTCAAGGTGCCATCCTGGTGCTCCGCGACCCCACGGAGAGTCCCACTCCTGAAGACGGTGCACACCGGGCGGTGTTATTTTCCAAAGTACAAAGTCACCAGGGTGCTGTTTCTTAGTATTTATTTTAACGCGTGCGCCGGCTTCTAAAGACACATCTGCAATTCCTCCGAGTTTGCCGATATCAAAATAAAGCCCTTCTGGTATAGAATATGCGAAACCTTTTTCCTCAAGTGTTTTTGCAATAGAAATTTGCTCTTTTACATATTCAGTTGCGCGAGGAAAAAGAATATTGTGTGTGTCAATATTAAGTTCACCAAGCTCATCAAGAAAGATCTTTGTATAATGTTCCGCAAGCGTTACCACTGAGATTCCTTCGCGAGCAGCACCAACCTCCATTTTATCTTCACCGTCATCACCATCTCCAACAAGGTGCCCAACATCAGTAATATTTATAACGCGTCGTACGCGATACGATGCTTGCATCAGTGTACGGGCCAGAGTGTCAGAAAATACATATGAGCGAAGATTACCTATGTGTGCACGGTTATAAACGGTTGGACCACAGGAATAGAGTGTTACAAGACCCAGTCTAAGTGGCACAAAACGCTCCTTCTTTTTTGTTAGGGTGTTGGTGAGAAAAATGGGAGTTGTATCTAAATGTACTCGACGCTGCTTATTTAAAAATGGAAACCATATCATAATGCAGTCAGTATAACATTTCACTCGCACGAGTGGGTAATTTACGAGACGTGCGCTATACTGTGGTGATTATGTCAGACAACAATTTAAACAAGCCAAAACAAAAAGAGCTAAAACAAACATATTTAAAACAAGGGGCATCAAAAATTATTTCGCGGGCGGTATTGTATGCACTTATAGCAGCCCTTAGCTTTGTTGGGGGAGTAATCGTGGCACAGCCAAGTAGTGGTTCAGCAAGTTTAGCGGCTTCGCATTTACCATTTTTAGAAAATACACTTAACGCGCTCCCCGATAAATCTGCAAATTTGAATGATTTTTGGGAAGTGTGGAATACTCTTCAATCTAAATTCGTAGAAACGCACGCATCATCTTCAATCCCAGATACACAGAAAAAGCTTTGGGGTGCCATTGAGGGACTGACTGCTTCTTACGGAGACCCTTATACTGTCTTTATGCCACCTTCAGATGCAAAGGTTTTCCAAGAAGATATTGCTGGAAGTTTTGGTGGCGTTGGTATGGAAATTGGAATTAAAGATAATGTATTAACTGTTATTTCACCGTTAAAGGGTACTCCAGCGGCACGTGTTGGAATACTTCCCGGAGATGAAATTATTGCTATCAACAAACATTCGACGGACGGACTCTCTATAGATGCGGCAGTTAAACTCATCCGCGGACCGCGTGGTACAACTGTCACTTTCACCATTTTACGCAAGGGTAAGGTTCTGACAATAAAAGTAGTACGCAGCATTATCCAAGTACCAGAAATTAACTACGGACTAAACGCTAAAACTGGTGTCTATCACATTGCTCTATATACATTTTCTGCAAATTCAGCGGGTCTTTTTGATAAAGCTTTTACAGCTTTCAAGAAATCTGGTTCAAAAAAACTTGTTCTTGATATGCGCGGTAACCCGGGAGGATATCTAACTGCAGCAGTGAATATTGCAAGTCACTTCTTGCCTAAGGGTGCCATTGTGGTAACTGAAGATTATGAAGGTAAGCGACCTAATATTATACATCGTAGTCTAGGATATAATGATGTACCGACAGGTACTAGAATAGCTGTACTGATTAATCGTGGTTCCGCATCAGCAGCAGAGATACTTTCCGGAGCACTTCAAGACCACAAAAAAGCAATACTCATTGGTACTCGCTCATTCGGTAAGGGCTCGGTACAACAGCTCATTAACGTTGATGGTGGCTCACTAAAGGTAACGGTAGCGCGTTGGCTAACACCATCTGGCCGTTCAATCTCAGACGGTGGACTAACACCAAATATTGAAGTTGACCGTACGCAAGCACAGTTTCTTGCTGGTAAAGACCCGCAAATGGCACGTGCCGTACAGTTTCTTGATACTGGAAAGTAAAAAAGTTGCACGCACTCTCACAAGGATGTAGGATACCAGTATTATGAAAGTTGTACTTACAGGAGATGTCCGTAATCTTGGACATGCGCACGACACAGTAGATGTTGCTGATGGGCATGCAATTAATTTCCTTATTCCCAAACGACTTGCTGTACCCGCGACACCTTCAGCAATTCGTAATGCGCAAATACATCGTGCAAAAACAGATGCCGACCACAAAGTACAAGAGCAGCTTATCGTACAAAATCTAGAAGTACTTGCACAAGCGCGTATTGTTATTGCTATGAAAGCGAATGATAAAGGACACCTTTATGATGCTGTCGGTATTCCAGAAATAATTTCTGCTATTAAAAAACAGACACATGTCGAATTGCCGGAAGATACACTGAGATTAGAACATCCAATTAAAGAGATTGGTACATATGAAATATCTGTGGCACATGGTTCAAATTTCGGTAAATTTCAAATAATTATAGAAGCTGAATAAGAAAATAGTAGGGAAGTGCGATAGCACTTTTCATATCATATTTTATAATATGAAATAAAATTATGTGGCATAAAAGATCACATAATTTTTTTATTAAAAGACCCCGGGCTTATGTATGCCAAGGGTCTGTGTATTGCGGCAATGGTCTACCTTGGGTGTCTGAACCCACTGCACAGGTAAAACGGTCTGTGGTGATATGCCGTATTTTTTCGACGAGTATCTCCACCTTGTATGGGAGAATGTGTGGAAGGAATATCACGCACGCTCTTTTCCCCATACTTAAAAATGTTCTTCAAAGTTCTACCATATTGAGACAGAATTGCATCACCGATTGTGATGCGCCGGCAGTATTTATTTTTCATATCAATCTCCTTTTCAGATTTATCAGCAGTATTACTGATAAGTAATGTATATCATACATTGTAGCTGCTGTCAAGTGTAAAAGAAAACCCCGAGATGGGGTTTTGGTATTGGTATGGAAGATGAATTAAGTCACATCCACGACCTTTTTACGTATGATACGGCCGTCAAAACGGCGTTTACGGACATCACGATAGGATACTGTACCTTCTGCCATAGAAAAGAGTGTGTGGTCTCTGCCCACGTTTACATTAGTTCCTGCGGCTATTTTAGTACCACGCTGACGCACAATAACCATACCTGGGCGAGCTTTCTCACCGGCATAAAGTTTAGTGCCGAGATATTTCGGATTTGAGTCCCGTAGGTTTTTTGATGATCCTCCTGCTTTAGTACTTGACATAAAAAATGATATTCTATAGCTATGAATATAGCAGACATACGCAAAGTGGGCAAGCGATACGCCGCCTTGCTACAACCGGAAAGACTTAGGACAATTGCTAATCAAATACCACGTGATGTGATATTGGTAGCTGTGATATTACTAAGTTCATCCGTAACTTTCGGTCTGGGTATATTAACTGGAGAACAGTTAGGGCAGGGAGGTGTGATTGTTGAAACACTTCCACTTGCAACAAGTACCGCAAATACCGTTGATACGGCACCTGCAATAACGCCAGCAATTTTAAATGCCGGGCGAGTAGTCGCTTCTAAAAACGGTAGCAAATATTACTTTCCATGGTGTGGGGGAGCCAAACGACTAAGCACTGCACACAAAATATGGTTTGCTTCGGCTGCACAAGCACGAATACATGGATATACCAAGGCGGCAAACTGCAAGGGCTTATAATACACGTACGATTATTCCCGATGTGGGAGTAATTTGATACTGAGCTTCAGTAATTATCATCTGTCTGCCGAGCAAATACCGCTACAATGTGTGATGTGATACTTATGCACATGCAGAAGTTATTGCGAGACTCGCGTATAATAAAAAAGTATTACCAGATTATAATACTTACCCAATTCTATGGATGAAAACCTTACAAATTCGTCTTCTCAACAACCTTCTGCCACACCACGCGAAACCGCACAGCGTCTTACACGTGTCATTGAAGAAGGGCATGGCAGTGTACCGGAATATGCTGCGCCATTAGTTTGTAAGCCCGACCACGTTGAGTCATGGAGAGTATTTAAAATTATGTCGGAGTTTGTGGAAGGATTTGATCTCATTCGTCGCTACACACTTGCAGCAACTTTCTTTGGGTCGGCACGTGCAACACTTGATTCATCTGTGTACAAAGCTGCAACCGATCTAGCTGCCAAATTAGCACAAGAAGGGTGTGCGGTCATTACTGGCGGTAGTGCCGGTATTATGCAAGCGGCAAACAAGGGTGCTTATAACGCCGGTGGTTCATCGGTCGGACTTAACGTTCGATTACCACATCCACAAAAAGAAAATGATTATTTAACGGAGACTTTCGAATTTGACCATTTCTTTGTGCGTAAAGTGATGCTTACTTATGCATCTGAAGTATATATATTCTTTCCTGGTGGATTTGGTACACTTGATGAGTTTTTTGAAATTGTGACACTTGTACAAACCGGCAAAATCCGTGCAGTGCCTATTGTATTGTACGATTCTCAATATTGGAACCCTCTATTGGAGTTTATAAATACTTCACTACTCAAGAAGTTTCAAACAATCAGTCCTAAAGACCCGGAACTTTTTCATATATCCGATACAGTTGAAGAAGCGGCATCATATATCAAAGAGCACACGAAATGTTAAAGAAATGATTGGCCATATTCTCATTTATTTTATCAAGTAAGTAGCAGGGAATTACGTATATAAAGTGCGCACAATATATCTTTTGCGACAATCTATTATTTTAACTTCTAACTACTATTGATTCTTAATCAAATACCAAAAGCTCTTCGTAATGAGAAAACCTAGAAACTCCGTATCTGTCTCGTAGCATCACGGATCTGATAATGGAAGAGATGCCGAACTCTTCACGATGTGTTAACAGTACCGCCAACGTATTGGTAATTTGGGTGCCGTCGGTACCTGT
>QIHV01000012.1 GCA_003229135.1 Candidatus Kaiserbacteria bacterium
TGGCGAATTTCTTTTTCCTCGGTTTGGAGCCGGCGACACATATGGAGAATCCGTTTCCGAGAGAATTGAACGTAAAGGAGCATATTGTATCGTTTCATCATAGTCGTTAGTAAAAGTGACGACGGCTGTATAGGAAATTGTAAAATCTATCTCAAGAAACGCGCGGGTTTCTTCAACACCCCCAACAAAGAAATGTATGTTGCCAGTAAGAGCATCTCCGTGTTCTCGCTTTGCACTTTTCAACACTTCTATAATTTCACTATACGCATCCATCGTACCTTTGGATGGTCGCGCGTGTATCATTAGTGGTTTTTTTACTGCCACAGCAAGAGCAATCTGCGATTCAAGCAGTGGAATTTGCGTAGCTTGCGCAGTGTCATGATTGTCTGCGCGAAAATAATCAAGACCGCACTCCCCTATGGCAACGGTACGCGAACTTTTCGCGAGTATTTCAAAAGCACTCATCACGAACTTTTCTTTCGTATCGGTCGGATGCTGTCCAACCGCAGCAAAAATATTCTTATGTTTTTCAGCGAGCGCTACCGCGCTCTCTGACGACTCACGGTCAACACCAACAACTGTTGTGCCGATATGCTCCGCCGCAAGTGCCGAAATCAAACCATCTCTGTCTGCGTCATATTCACTTCCTTGCAAATGGCTATGTATATCAAAATAATGAAATTGCATACCTACACGATACTTTCTCAAACCCAATGCTGCAAATGGGGGACTTACGAAGTCGGATACATGGAGAACTTACGAGCTCGCGCGAGGCGGAGGGAGAAATGGGAAGATGATGTGACGATGAGGGTATTTGTCAATGACTGATTATTTGAGGCGTGGAAAAAGATTCTCAGGCTTGGTATTCGTACGTACTGCATCTAAAATAATCTCCGAAGTAGCTGGCATAAAATGAACAATGTCCGTGCCGATATCGGCACAAGAACGCACAAGTGATTCAATATCAGAACGTGCTTGTTCTTGTTCGTTCGTATCAGTACTTTTAATTTTCTTATATGGCTCTGTTGTTGTCATTTGTATATCAGCGTCATTTATTTTTGTAAAAATAATATCCATATCTTCATTAAAGCTAAATGTATCCTGTTTGGGGTAGATATTTTTGGTGGTTGGTTTTGAAACATCTACCACACTAATGGGTTTTGTCAGATATGCTTGCGCCAATGTCATAACACGTGCCACAAGATTGCCAAGTCCGTTTACCAAGTTTGCCGTATACCATTCATCAAGACGCTTACAGGTAATATCCGTATCTTTACTGGGATGTACGTGACGTAAAAGCAAATAACGCGTAGCGTCTGTGCCATACTTTTCGATGAGCTCATACGGACTAATAACATTACCGATTGACTTACTCATTTTATGTCCGTTTGAGTTTATGAAGCCGTGATAAAACGTTTGGTCGGTATTTTTAATACCGGCTGATATAAGCATTGCCTGCCACATAATTGACTGAAAGCGTATCTGGTCTTTCCCTGCCATTTGAAGAGTGTGTCCACCCTCCCAAAACTTTTTGAAATTACCATTTTTATCTTGTGGCCAACCAAGTGTGGAAATATAATTAGTAAGCGCATCAAACCACACATACATTACTTGTGTGTCATCGCCAGGAACTGGAATACCCCACGATAGACGTTTTTTCTCACGAGAAATACTAATATCTTCAAGTCCATTTTGTACAAAAACTATCGCTTCATTACGACGCCATAAGGGAAGAATACCGCCATCCCTCGCGAGATATTCTAGCAGGGGTTTTTCATATTTTGAAAGTCTAAAGAAATAATTCTCCTCTGTGATTTTTTCAAGCTGTGTGCCAAGGTGGTTCGGGCATTCCCCATCTATTAAATCTTTTTCTGTTTTATAGGACTCACACCCGACGCAGTACAAACCTGTATAGGATTTTTTATAAATATCTCCTGCAGCATCACAGCGACGCCACATCTCTTGTGCGGCATTGATGTGCGCAGGATTGGTGGTACGAATGAAAATATGCTCGGATAAATTAAGAGCTTTGAAGAGCTTATTAAATTGTTCTGCGTAACGGTCCACGTAGTCTTGAATATTCTGCTTGGCTTTTTGTGCCGCTTGGAAAATTTTTTGCCCGTGCTCATCAGTGCCGGAATTAAAAAAGACCTCCTCACCGCTGGCGCGCGCTGTACGTGCACACACATCTGCCTGTACCAATTCAAGCGCGTGCCCGATGTGCGGACTTGCGTTCACGTATGGAAGCGTGGTGGTAATATAGCGTGCCATATATCAAAAATTAAAGTGGTTTTCTACGGTGACGTATGTCGTGCGCGGCGGTCTTTGTCAAGGTCATTTACAAATTCCTGAAGTATTGCCGCGAGAGGAATAGAAAGAACAACGCCCAAAAAACCCGCAAGCTCTCCGCCCGCAACCATTGCTACGATAACAAGTAGCGGTGGCACACCAACGATTTTCTTTACTACAAGCGGATAAATAAGATGTGCTTCAAATTGGTTTACGATAATGTAAAGTCCAGCCACAATAAGTGCAATTGTCGGACCATCAACAGAGAAAGCTATTGCAATTGCCGGTATTGCAGCAATAAACGACCCGAAAATAGGAATAATTTCCATCATTGCTGTGAAAAGCCCGATGAGAAATGCATATGGGACACCAATAATAAGTAGCCCAAGATAGATTAATACTCCAACCAATACAGAAAGCATCACTTGCCCCTGCATCCATAGACCTATCTTTTTCTGTGCACGACGCCACAAGTCAATAATGTATTCTTCTTGTCGCAGTGGAGTTATGGTGCGTAGAAAGCCCTCAATACCTTTTTCCTGTACTGCAAAATAAAATGAGAGCACAATTACAAATACGAGCGAGAACAAACCACCAAATACTGTTGCAACCATACGAAATGCGCCTGCCGAAGTATCAGCAAATGCCTGTTTGAGTGAAAAGAGTGACTGCATAAGCGGGCTTCCACTACCGGTTGCAGAGGATGAGGAAAGAAAACTGGTAGCACTTGATGTGTCAAATGGCGCCGGTAGCGAAACTGTCTCCAAGTAGTGTGGTAGCGTAGCACTAAGGTTGCCAACCTCGCTCAATAGTGGTGGCAAAAATAGGTAGATAGCACCGAATATTGAGCCGAAAATAACCAGATACATCATAAGAACCGCTAATACACGCGGCATTTTGTACCTCATAAAGAAAAGTACCCCAGGGCGCACCGCCGATGCGAGTACAATAGCAGTAACCACAAGAAGTACGAGATCACGTAAAATCCACAGTGCGTACGCAATAATTCCAATAATAATGGCAGAAACGATGGTGCCTGACGTAATAGAGATAGTGAAGCGATTATCTTTCATACTTCGCATAGTACCACACTAAATTTTTATTTTAATAATATGTTAATGGTGCTAAAGTACTGCTTGAATACGTTCTGAAAGCTCTTTAATTGGTATACGTTCTTGTGAGCCAGTATCACGGTCACGAAGTGTAACTGTGTCTTTTAGCTCAGGTTTTTCACCGAGTGTATCAAAATCAATAGTGATGCAAAATGGCGTTCCGATTTCATCTTGTCGGCGATACCGCTTGCCAATGTTGCCGTTATCATCCCACATAACTTGCGGAATATCTTTCTTGAGTGCAACGTACACTTCGCGCGCTTTTTCTACTAGTTCTGGTTTATTTTTTAGTAGGGGTGAGACCATTGCTTTGATCGGTGCAATAGTTGGTGGAAACGCAAGATACACACGGCCATCTTCACCCAATTCATCTTTGTGATATGCACAGAGTAATACGGCAAGTACGGTACGGTCCACACCAAGAGATGGTTCAATAACGTGTGGTATAAATTTTTCTTTCGTGACTTCATCAAAATATTTTAATTCTACTCCGGAGCCCTTTTCATGAGCAGATAAATCAAAGTCCGTACGATACGCAAGCCCCCAAAGTTCCTTACGCCCAAATGGATAGTCAAATTCAAAATCAATCGTACGTTCACTGTAATGAGCTCTATCTTCTGGTAAGACTTCAAGCTCATGCAAAGCGCTGTCTTGAATGCCTATTGCTCGCGCGTATTCGTGCATCAATACGCGCCACTGCTCGAACATTTGCTTCCACTCATCAGACTTTATAAAAAATTCCACCTCCATCTGTTCAAGTTCACGTAAGCGAAATATAAAATCTCGCGGTGCAATCTCGTTACGAAATGCCTTTCCTATTTGCGCAATACCAAATGGAAACTTCGGATGCATTGAGTCAATGATATTTTTATAGTTCATAAATATACCACCTGCTGTTTCCGGTCGTAGATATACTCCAACGGCATCATCAGATGCACCAGCATATGTCTTAAACATCATATTAAATTGTCGTGGTTCTGACATATCATTTTTCGTACCACAATGTTCGCAAATCCACACCTCATCACTCTTAACTACGTTATTCTCTTTATCTTTCTTGGGTTTTGTATTTACTTGGTCTATGCGAAAATGATATTTACATTTCACACACACAATGAGTGGGTCAGAAAATCCCGAGACGTGTCCTGATGCCTCCCATATTTTTGGGTTCATAAGAATTGCAGCGTCAACACCGTACATATCATCACGTGACTCAACAAACATTCTCCACCAAAGAGTTTTAAGATTATTTTTTAACATAACACCAAGTGGACCGTAATCATAAGTACCGGCTAATCCACCGTAAATCTCGGAACCGGGGAATACAAAACCTCGTCGCTTGGCTAGCGAAATAATAGTTTCCATACTTGGATTAGAGAATACTTCTTTCATATAAATACTTTACACTAGAAAAATATTCATCGCTATTGTACCGTACCTGAACCCGC
>QIHV01000018.1 GCA_003229135.1 Candidatus Kaiserbacteria bacterium
CGGTTACAGCAATTTCTAAATCAGAATTCAAGTACGCGTATTGCGAAATCCGGCCCCGGCTCATTAGGTGAAGAAACTGAATATTATGGTAATCTCACCCAATCTGCAGTACAAACTTTCCAGTGTGAGAATAATATCGTCTGTCTTGGTTCACCGTACACAACCGGATATGGTGTTGTGGGACCTAAGACGCGCAATAAATTGAACGAGCTGTATAGCAAATAAAAGTTATCTAATTATAGGGAGACATAAGTATAGTAAATATAAACAAAGACTATTGGGGTCAAACACAGCGGCGCGCAGCGCCGCTGTGTTTTGTGGTATGCTCGTATTATATGAAACAAAATAGAGAAATAATGGTGGGAAGTGTAGCGGCGGTATTGCTTATAGGAATTATCATTTGGCTTGTGTTGGCAAACTTTGCCGCACAAGGTCACCCCACTGTACCCGTTTCTCCTACGGCATCATCCACAGCACCTTTTGCTTCTACCACCCCACCGAAACACTCTACTGCTACTACCGTTACCTATCATGCTCCTGTGACAAAATCCTATCTTAGTGCACTCACTATCGATTCGCGCGACACTATTGCCTCGTGGAAACTTCAGATTACAGAAAGCACCACCACAAAGGAAAAACTACAAACGCAAATCAAGACACTCACTGGAGATATTAGAAAAGGGCACTACTCCAATTTCAATATCTATACGCAAATTGCACAAGATTACGAGTTGCTCGGCAACGGCAAAAGTGCCTATGATTTTTATATGCTCGCAGCAAAAGTTTCTCCCGCTAACAACGGACTTGCGTGGAATAATATTGGTAATCTTATGGAGCAACTCGGTGCGTACCACACTGCCCGCAATGCCTATGCAGCCTCAGTAGCACTCTCACCAAAAGTGGAGCAATTTTGGGTTTCGTATCTTAATTTTCTTTCTGTTCACGAAACACTTGCGCCCACAACTGCAGCGGTCTTTAGTGCAGCAGCACGTGCGACAAACTCCGCAACAAACGTGCTCATTGCCACAGCCAACTGGGAAGCCGCAGCGGGCAACACACAAGCAGCAATAACCAACTGGCGTCTTGTACGCCCTAAAGTTGGCACTGCGCAGCAAAAAGCCATTGATGCAAAAATTACCTCACTCCAAAAGTAGCAATAGCTGTCAATTCTATGTCTGAATCTAAATCTGAAAAGAAACTTTGGCGGCAGCGTATGCCATACATTCTCGAGTTCTCAAGATTTTTCGTTGGTTTTATCATTGTCATCGGTATTGCACTTATCATACTTCACACGGTTTCTGCTGCCGCCGCAACAGTTGCACACACGTCATCAACTTCAACCGCACAAAACAGTGGCAAGTAAAAACGCTAAACTACCGCGATGTCGGCTTGTTTATTTTCAATTCATCAGGTATGGTGAGCGTGTACGGACTGAAGACAGTGGGCAAGCTCATAACGAGTAATAAGACCTGCCGAGGGACGAATGTATACAATGTGTGTACAGGTCGAAGTCTCCACAGGTCCCGTAAGGGACTTTTATCGTTCTCGTACCGGAATTTATTTATATATCGCAGTATTGAAAAAAATAGTGCGGTGATATAAAAACAAGTTCCCAATAAAAAATAATGGCTATAAGTAAAACAAAGAAACAAAGTATAGTAGAAACTATCGTAAAATCCATCAAGAGTGCGACGTCGGTGGTTTTTGTGTGTTTCTCCGGACTTTCGGTCTCGGATGCTACGGCTATGCGCAAATCGCTCCGCGAACAGGGCGTTGGCTACTATGTGGCAAAGAAATCTCTCATTCGTCGTGCACTTGATAAATACAATTACAAAGGCGAGCTCCCAGAGATCCCCGGTGAAATTGCAATCGTATGGGGTGATGGTGATATAACGGCACCTGCACGTGCGATATACGAGCAAGGGAAAAAGAAAGAAAACACACTCACTATTGTTGGTGGTGTCTTCGAGAATGTATATACCGATGCAGTAAAAATGCAGTCAATTGCAACTATTCCGCCAATGCCTGTACTCCGCGGTATGTTTGTAAATGTTATAAACGCACCGCTGCAGGGGTTGGTAATTGCACTGGACAGTATTCGTAAATCAAAAGTGCAAGTTTAGAACTCATTAATTTATTTAGAAAATTATTATGTCTGATGAAGTAAAAAAAGATGAAGTAAAAAAAGAAGCAGCTCCTGAGAAAACAACAGCCCCAGAGGCAGATGCCAAGGCGGATGTAAAAGAAGCAGCTCCAAAAGTAGACACAAAGGAGACTGCCCCGGAAGTTGTTGAAAAGAAAGTAGAAACCCCAGATGAAACTCCGGAGGTAGAAGTTGAAGTACCTGAAAATTTCAAGAAGCTTGTTAAAGAAATCGAAACCATGACGGTTCTCGAGCTCTCAGAGCTTGTGAAAGTACTTGAGAAAAAGTTTGGCGTGTCGGCAAGCGTCACGGCGGTTGCGGCACCTGGCGCTGCATCTGCTGCAGAAGAGAAGAATACCTTTACGGTTGAGCTGACCGAGATTGGAGATAATAAAATCTCAGTTATCAAAGCGGTAAAGACTGCGCTTGCTCTCGGACTCAAAGAGGCGAAAGACCTTGTAGATGCTGCTCCATCGGTACTCAAGGAAGATGTAAAGAAAGAAGATGCACAAGAGCTCAAAAAAGCACTTGAAGAGGCGGGTGGTAAGGTTACGCTTAAGTAATAATTACACCAAACGAAACAACACAGCGGGCGCGCCAAATGGCGCGCCCGCTGTGTTGTTTCGTCAAACCTTGCGCACAACCACATTTTTCAGGTACAATACTGTAATTATGGATTCATTAGCCCGTCTGTTTTGCTCACCAGCTCGATTAAAGCTTTTACGGCTTTTCGTCTTTAATTCGACCGCATCTTTTGCAGCAAAAGATGCGGCATTTCGTACTAAAAGTAATTTGCGCATAGTGCGTAAAGAGCTCGCAGTATTGGTATTAACAGGAATTATTCGTAAGCGCGGTACGGGTAGTGGCGTACGTTACAGTGCTAACAAGCGTTTTGTACATTTGGATGCACTTACACGATTTTTACGTGAGACGACCGTGGTTGGGCCACAAGAAGTACTTGCTGTACTTCGTAAGTCAGGAGCACTGCATCTCGTAGTGCTTACGGGTATTTTTTCAGGAGCGCTTGAACCAAAGATAGACCTGCTCATAGCGGGGGACAAGCTTGATGAGCGCGCGGTTGCCTCGGCAGTACACACTATTGAGGCAAATTTTGGTAGGGAAATCCGCTACGCAGCATTCTCAACAGAAGATTTTCGGTATCGTATGGGTGTTTATGACAGGCTTTTGCGTGATGTATTTGATTATACTCACAACACCATTCTAGATAAGATAGGAATATAGGGCTTTTATCAATATATTTATATCCACAGCTAGTCCAGACAAGTGCTGTATTTCTGTTACACTTATATTAAGCTCGGTTAGCGCCAGCTTTATTGGATTAAATGATAATATTAATATAAATCACTTATGTATTTCACCACATGGGCTGATGTGCTCAACCAATCTTTCCAGAGTATGTTCTATGGATTGATGGCATATCTTCCTAACCTTATCATTGCGATAATCATCTTCATTATTGGTTGGCTCATCGGTGCTGGTATTGGTCGCATCGTTGCACAAATCACCGACTCATTGAAAGTGGACCAGGCACTGCGTGCTGCAGGAGCGGAGCACTTTCTTGAGCGGGCAGGTTTTACGCTTTCCGCAGGTAAATTCCTAGGGCTTCTAGTGAAATGGTTCTTCATTATTGTCTTTTTGGTTGCCTCTCTAAATGTACTTCATCTTGGTCAAGTAAATATCTTCCTTCGTGATGTAGTACTGGAATACATCCCACAAGTTATTGTTTCAGTGCTTATTCTTTTGGCAGCAGCACTACTTGCTGAAGCGGCATACCGTATTGTTGCGGGGTCGGCAAAAGCAGCCCGTCTTGCATCGGCAAACTTCCTTGGCTCGGTTGCGCGATGGTCCATTTGGATTTTTGCAATTCTTGCAGCTCTTAATCAGTTGCAAGTCGCACCTCTCTTCGTTCAGACGCTTTTCACCGGTATTGTAATTGCCATATCACTTGCTATCGGTCTTGCTTTTGGACTTGGTGGTCAACAGGCGGCCTCTCGCTACCTTGATCGTGTCCGCGAGCAAATCAAAGATTAATAAAAAATCTTCTAAAGCTTAAGTTTACAGCCCCAAGAGACATATGTCTCTTGGGGCTGTACTATTGACATACACATATTACAGTGTAGAATATGTAATGGATTTAACTGTTATGTGGAGTTGTAATGAAAAATATTATTGTGATGACCGTGATGACGGCAGCGATGCTGACATCACTACTGATGATGCGTGGTACAGGAAATCTTTCTGTTTTGTCGCAATTTGCAGCTGTCGCTTTCGTAATCACACTTGGTACATTTGCCATCTTTGCCGGTATCGCGCTATGGATGGGTAGGGTTGGTCCTGCGATCAGGAACAATTTATCTATCGGTGTGTATGCCTTGGCAATGTCTGTCGGGTTGTACTTTGTAACTGTGGGGTTACCATTTGTATTCTATTTTTCTCTCGTGATTGCGGTATTGATTCCGACTGTAATCGAAATTGAGGTGCACCGTTCAGTGTACACATCACGATGGATTGTGTGGCTTCATCTTGGTATCTTCGCTTTCTTCGCCTTTCAGATAATATGTGTGGCAGTGGCATTGTTGCTGGGTGGTTTATACACCGCAGTAGCAGTTACTTTGCTGCCAGTTGCTGTCATCCTCGCTGTCTTACTATTGCGACCGCGTGGTATCGATCTGATGTAAAGAAGACTAATGTGGAAGAAATATATGCTCTTGACAAATACCCAGCTATAGTGTATCCTTTTTATTGGAAGTAGGTTATTTGTAATTGAATTGAAACTCTAAATCATTTGTAATTGTGACTTTGAAGTCACAAG
>QIHV01000064.1 GCA_003229135.1 Candidatus Kaiserbacteria bacterium
CTTAAAGCTATGGATATAGACCCGAAAGAAGTACCTCCGCGAGTAATCCTTTCACGTATTTCAAAAGCAAAAGGAGAGGGTATGACTTCCAAACTATTTCGTGAGAAGCATAGTCGTGATAGTTTTCGAGCCCGTATTGCAAGTGAGGTGTGGTTTCGCTATGACGAAATACTACATAAAGAAAGGGCGCTAGATTTTGACGACCTAATCGCACTTCCTGTACGAATGCTAGACGAACACAGTGATGTGCGCGCCACAGTACAGGAACGTTTCCATTATGTACACATTGACGAATATCAGGATACCAATGAACTTCAGGGTAGACTCGCAAACATACTTTCTGGAAAGTATAAAAATCTTTTTGTTGTTGGTGATATCGACCAAACCATTTATACGTGGCGTGGAGCAACCATCGATAACCTTCTTTCGTTTGACCACACTTACCCAAATGCAAAAACTATTACACTTGAACACAATTACCGCTCATCAGGTACAATAGTTGCCGCCGCAAACGCAATTATTGAGCATAATAAAAAACGTAAAGAAAAACACTCTGTTACAAACAATCCTATCGGCGAAAATATCATTGTATATACGGCACAAAATGCTGAGAACGAAGCAAAATGGATTATTGAAGAGATAAAACGAGAAATGAAAGATGGTATTTTACCGGAAGATATTGCTGTGCTGTTCCGTACAAACTTTCAATCACGTGTACTTGAGGAAGAATTTCTTCATACTGGTATTCCATACCGACTGCTCGGCACGCGGTTCTTTGACCGCAAGGAAGTGAAAGATGTTTTGGCATGGATACGGCTTGCGCTCGTGCCTACACGAGAAGCCGACCGCGCTCGTGCAGTACAAGCACCACCGCGTGGAATTGGTAAGGTTACACTGGGAAAATTAATTACCGGGCATAGAGAATTGCTGCGTCCAAGTGAAAAAACGCGGGTAGAAAAGTTTGAGAGTATCGTAGAAAAACTGTCTACCGCATCCAAGCAAACAAAACCATCTGATTTTGTACGGCTGGTTATAAACAAAAGTGGGCTGGAAAATGCACTTGGAACTGGAACCGAGGAGGAGCGTGAACGATTAGAAAACATTCACGAGCTTGCCACACTTGCCACACGCTATGATATTTTGATTGGAATAGATGGGGTTTCCGCATTTCTTGCTGACGCGGCACTTGCAAGCGACCAGGATGAACTTGACCGCAAAAACAATGCCGGTGGGGTTACACTTATGACGGTACATGCTGCGAAAGGGCTTGAGTTCAGCACAGTGTTTGTAACTGGGATGGAAGAAGGGCTTTTTCCACACGATGGGGTTGACGATAGTGCTCGCGACGAGGAAGAAGAACGTCGACTTTTCTATGTCGCGGTTACTCGTGCAAAACATCGGCTTATTCTTACATCGGCACGTGTTCGCCGTATCTATGGTAGCGACTTTCAACAGGAGCCATCATCATTTCTAAGTGATATCGATCCAAAGAACGTGCATCATATACAAGCACAAAATTGTCCGGAGATATATATTTAAAATATGCCCTTATACACTATGAGTACCGATTACAATATAGTGCAACAAAAACATTTTTTCTGTACATTGGAAAAAATGTACGCTCCAGGCCGTTTGGCCAAGTCTTACGCATTTTTTCCAATGTACAGAAAAAATGTTTGTCATCTTCTGTGGTACCCGTTATACACTTAATACTTATGTTTGCTAAAAAATCACTAGGGCAACATTTTCTAATGCACAAGCGCACAGCTGAGCGTATTGTCGATGCTGCACAAATTACGCACGAGGATACAGTGCTGGAAATAGGTCCTGGTACCGGTATGCTCACCGTGCCGCTGCTTGAGCATGCTGGCAAAGTTATAGCCGTTGAAACCGACCAAGCACTTGCAAAGCGTTTACGTGAAATATTTGCAACACAGATAACCAATGGAAGACTTGAGCTACACACACAAGACGTGCGCAACTTTGACACAAGTACTATTACCAAACCATATACACTTGTTGCTAATATTCCATACTACATTACCGGTGAAATAATTCGGAAGTTTTTGGAGGCGAACCATAAACCAAAGTCAATGACACTTCTGGTACAAAAAGAAGTTGCGGTACGTATTGCTAGAGACCAAAAAGAAAGTTTGCTCTCACTTTCTGTAAAAGTATATGGCACACCAAACTATATCTTTACCATTCCTCGTGGAGCGTTCAAACCAGCACCGAAAGTTGACTCCGCAGTACTTTCAATTACAAACATTAAAAACCCATTTTCAAGTAAAAGGCAAGAGGTGCATTTTTTTACACTCCTGCACACTGGATTTGCCCATAAGCGTAAAAAGCTTATTAAAAACCTCACATCTGTATTTTCTCCAAAGGAGGTATCAGACGTGTTTGATACTCTTAATATAGACCGTAAAATACGTGCTGAAGATGTTCCGCTTGTCCGTTGGCAAGCTCTCGCACGCAACATAAATCAATATCGTAATTAATACACAGTTTATATAAGCCCCCGCCCAATAAATTGGGCTTACTGTTATACTACATAGGTATCGTGGCTTGGATTAAACAACAGTGGGGCATTATTTCTGCGACTATGATTGCCATAGTCATGATTAGTGGCTCGTATTTTTATGCAATTGGTGGCTTCGTACCACCACAAGCAAATGCGGTAAATCTAACGGCAGCATTGCGTGCCGTTGCAACTAGAGATAGTGATGGGGATGGGCTACCCGATTGGGAGGAGGCTCTTTATGGTACTAATCCTCATAAAGTAGATACTTTTGGTCTTGGTATGACAGATGGCGAAGCAGTTGCAAAAGGACTCATTGTACCAATAGCTGCCACATTTGCGAGTACCACACCCACAACTATCGATACAAATAACGGGCAGGCACTAAGTAGTACATCACCGGCATTTGCACCGGCGCAAGGTTCAATTACAAGTATATTTGCTAAAGATTTTTTGGCGGCAGCTCTGTCAGCAAAAGCTGTAAATGGCGGGCAGCCGCTCACCAAAAACCAAACCTATGATATTGCCGTCGGTGTGATGCAGCAAGTTGTAAATCAAATGCCCCCTTTCACGAAATATCGCACCCTTTCGCAGATTTCTATTTCAGATTCATCTGGACCAGTCGCACTTCGTAACTATGTGGCAACAATTCAAAAGGCATTTTCCGAAAACACTATTCACGAAAATAAAGTTGCGCCACTTTACCTGCAAGAGGCGGCAAAGAACAACGATCCGGCTGCACTTGTGCACATTCACAATATTTCACGTATGTATTCCAAAGCGGCGGCAAGTCTTGCGCAAATTTCCGTACCAAAAGAAGCAGCTGGGGCACACCTGAAGCTTGTCAATGCCTTTGCAAATATGGCGGTAGTTACCGAACGCATGACAAAACTCTACACCGACCCAATCGTCGCACTCCTTGCGATACCTGAATACACAAAAACTGGGCTCTCTCTTGAGAGTGCGTATGCTGATTTGGGTAGGGTGTTTAGTGCCGCCAATGTTACTGCCACACCCGGCACTCCAAGCGCAAGGATTATAAATGATGCCGTTCGTGCTGCCAATAGGCAAAATGCTACTACCACTACTACCGCCCTATGAAGTATCTCCGCCCGATATTAAAAAAAATCCCAATACTGATTTTGCTAGGGGCATTTGGAATAAGCTCTTTACTTGTAGCTGCACGACCACAACCCACTGTGGCGATATTTGGTGTTGGAGACCTAGTTTATGACGGAGCGAATTGGTTGGAAAAAGTCTTTAGCTACGTGGAGCAACAGGCCCAATACATATCGCAGCTCTCTACACAATTTAGTACAGACGAGGTGTATTTGAAAGACTATATAGGAGACCCGTTGGCGTGGTCAATTGCAAAGGCCCTTTTGCGCTCCACCACTAACGACCTTATTCATACAGTTTCGCAAGGTACCTACAACGCAATAACCGGC
>QIHV01000076.1 GCA_003229135.1 Candidatus Kaiserbacteria bacterium
GTCGGCAGTACTATGTACAGCCGGCGCCTCGACAGTACTATGTACAGCCGGCGCCCCGCTTGGTTGAGCATTGTCACCAGAGGAGAATATGGGACCCATATTCTCAAGAGACAATAATCAAGCAGACGTGCTACTTTAGTAGGCCTTAGGCCTCGGCTCGGTCGGGAATGTAAAATCTTCCCAACCGCCACAAACCCTCGAACATTTGTTCGAGGGTTTTTATTTTTGGTACAATAGCGCTATGAGGACAGTGTGTCACACACTTGAAGAAACTGAAAAAGAAGCGGTGCGCTTTGCTAAAGCACTACCCACACGCAATGACGGCGCGACATTGATTACTTTTTCAGGAGAACTTGGGGCGGGGAAAACCACTTTTATAAAAGTTGTTGCCGCCACTCTCGGTGTGGTTGGTGGGGTAACAAGTCCAACTTTCGTCCTTGAAAAAATTTATGCGTTGCCAGACGGAGGGACATTTTCAAAACTTGTACATATCGACGCCTATCGTCTTGAGAACGGTACAGCTCTCGCCGCTCTTGGTTTTGATGAAATTATGCAGGACACTCAAACCCTTATATTACTAGAGTGGCCAGAACGAGTTGTTGATATGCTTCCTCCACAAGCAACACACGTTACTCTTGAAATACTCCCTGATAAAAGTAGGGAAATTATTTATGACCGTTAAAAAAACTATTAAAATACAAAAGAAACGTCTCGTACTTCTTGATGCGCATGCCATCATTCATCGTGCGTACCACGCACTTCCGGATTTCACCACACCCTCCGGTGAACCAGCGGGTGCACTCTACGGCATTATTTCTATGCTGATTAAAATTGTACAGGAACTTTCACCTGACTATCTCGTTGCTTGCTACGATTTACCCAAACCAACTATTCGTCACGAAGCATACGAAGGATATAAAGCCACACGAACCAAGTCCGATGATGCACTTGTATTGCAAATAGAACGCTCCTATGCGATTTTTGAGGCATTTTCAATACCCATTTATGAGCGTGAAGGTTTTGAAGCGGATGATTTATTGGGCACAATCGCATACGAATTAAAAAATAGAAAGGACGTGGAAATAATTATCGCTTCGGGCGATATGGACACGTTGCAATTGGTCGATAATAAACGTGTACAAGTGTATACACTCAAAAAAGGAATTAATGACACCATTCTTTACGATGAAGAAGCTGTTCTCGCACGATTTGGTTTTTTGCCAAAACTTATTCCCGACTACAAAGGATTACGTGGCGATCCTTCTGACAATATTATTGGTATTTCCGGTATTGGTGAAAAAACGGCAACCATACTCGTCACATCGTTCGGTACAATTGAAAATATATATAAAGTACTTAAAAAAGATGAGCCAGCGTTTATTGCGATTGGTATTAAACCACGAATTATCAATTTACTGAAAGAGCACAAAGATGATGCGCTTTTCTCAAAAGCACTTGCCACGATTCGTACCGACGCCCCCATAGCTTTTGCCATTCCGCCCGCGCCGTGGTGTGAGCAGGTACAACTTGGTACAGTATTAACACTTCTTGACGAACTTGGGTTTCGTTCATTGCGCGATCGCGCACGCAGCATACTTGCCGATACTGCCGGTATTGAAGCAGATCTTGCCGCCATAGAAGAACAACAAGAAGATGTATCGCCAGAAAAACTGGCACAAGCACAAGTGACGCTTTGGTTACTTGCTTCTGATTTTACCAACCCATCACTTGAAGATGTGTTGGCATACACAAAAGAGATTACGTTCGAGAATGCCTACGAAGTACTCAAACAAAAGTTAGAAAATACAGGACGGCTGCAAGGTGTCTATGACACTATTGAAAGGCCGCTTATTCCCGTTATTCAAAAAATGGAGCAACGCGGTGTGCTTGTTGCGACACCGGCACTTCAGATATTGGCAAAACGGTATCATAAGGAACTTTTTGAAGTTGAAGCACGTATATATAAAATAATAGGGCACGAATTTAATATAAACTCACCCAAACAACTGGGCAAAGTATTGTTTGACGAACTTGGTTTAAAACCAAAAAACCAAAAACATACTTCTACGGGACAGCGCTCCACTCGTGAGTCAGAGCTGGAAAAACTTCGCGACGTACACCCCATTATTGGTGATATACTCGAGCATCGTGAAATACAAAAACTCCTCTCAACTTATATTGATAACCTGCCACCACTGCTTGATACTAACAGCCGCCTCCATGCACAATTTTTACAAACAGGTACCACAACTGGTCGTATGGCATCACAAAATCCCAACCTGCAAAATATTCCTATGCGTAGTGAACGTGGGCGAGCAATTCGGCACGCTTTTGTTGCGTCAAAAGGTTTTACACTTATCAGTTTTGATTACTCACAAATTGAACTGCGTATAGCGGCAATACTTTCCAGAGACAAAAAGCTGCTTGAAATTTTTCGTAGTGGTCGTGATGTACACAGAGAAGTGGCAGCACACGTATTTCATATATCACCAGAGAAGGTGAGTGTACAAATGCGTTATCGTGCAAAGATTATCAACTTTGGCATTCTTTATGGCATGGGTGTGAATGCCCTGCGCACACAATTAAATACCTCAACGGTAGAAGCACGTCAATTTTATAATGATTATTTTGAAGAGTTCTCACAGCTCTCGCACTATTTGGAAGAGACAAAAGGATATGCACGTCGTCACGGTTATACCGAAACGATGTTTGGTCGTCGCAGACAATTCCCCGATATGAAATCTACACTTCCTTATGTGCGTGCACAGGCGGAGAGGATGGCAATAAATGCACCGATACAAGGGACACAGGCGGATATTATTAAACTTGCAATGGTACGTATTGACACTATGCTCAGCGAGAGGTCCGCAGATGCCGATGCATATTTATTGCTGCAAGTACACGATGAACTTATCTATGAAGTACGTAACGAACGTTTGACTGAACTCACTCAACCCATTAAAGAAATTATGGAAACGGTCTTCTCAAATGAAGAAGCACACGGAATACCAATTCTTACACAAGGGAAATCGGGACCCAATTGGGGGGATATGACACCACTTACTACCGACATATGATTTATCTTTTCCATGGGTCAGACGTAGGAAATGTACGTACAAAAGCTTTTGCTTGGGTGGCAGCAGCACGAGCAAAAGAACCAAGACTTATGTACACACGAATTACAGCCGGAGAACTTTCTGAAAACACCTTAATGGAAGTGGCAGAATCTGGCGGTTTGTTTGTGAAGCGTCTTTTAATACTTATTGACGACCCTTTTACAAAAGTAAGAAGTGGTACGGAAAATAATGAAGAGATTTCCGATACTGTTTTGGAAAAACATCTTGATATGCTTGCTAGGTCAGATAATGCAATCGTTATACTCGCACCACTACTTACTGCCACCCGCACCAAGAAACTACTTGCAAAAGCAACAAAAGAATATTG
>QIHV01000075.1 GCA_003229135.1 Candidatus Kaiserbacteria bacterium
GGGATGCACTTATCGCTGCCGGTTCTATTGCACTTCGTGGCAGTGTAAGTGGTGACGTGCGAGCTGTTGGCGGACAAGTAACTGTTGACGCTCCTGTGGGTGGTGATTTGGTACTACTTGCTACGTCGATTGACGACCATAAAGCCAACGCAAAAGATATTCTTGCCATTGGTGGCAACATACGTCTTGAGTCTGGTTCTCGTGGTGCTGTAAAAGCGTATGGGAATAACATCTATCTTTCAGGTAATTTTGTGGGAAATGTTTATGCGAGTGCACTTGATAAACTGGTTCTCGCACCACACACTATTATTCACGGTACGCTTCGTTACGAAGCGTCAGAAGTTGCAACAATTCCTTCATCGGCTCGTATCAGTGGTGGGGTTACCTATACCGGCGCATCATTTTTACCAACCTCGCAAGAGGCTGAGGCATTTGCACTCGCAAGTATTGGTATTTTCTTTTTAGTACGTATTTTTGGTGCACTGTTAGTGTCTGGATTATTGGCGGGTATATTTCCGGTATTTACAGGTAATGTCACAAAAATGGTGTTTGATAAACCAATACGCCGCTCACTTCTTATGACACTACTTGGGTTCGGAGCCATGGTGGCAATACCAGTATTAATTATACTTCTCTCAATTACATTTATAGGGCTTGGAATTGCTTTCATACTTGGTGCCGCATACATACTGCTCTTTTTGGTGGCATTTGCTTATGCTGGTATTTTGGTTGGTGCGGCGTTGGCACGAATATTTATGAAGCGTGTTACTACGACGTGGCGTGATGCTGTTTTCGGTATGTTGGCACTTATGATATTTGGAGTAGTGCCGATACTCGGGATGTTAGTAATGATGCTTCTTGTATTTCTTGCAGCAGGAGTTTTACTGCAACTTTTTTACGAAACTACATTGGGAAAGCGTGATATAGAATCTATATAAATAGCACGAAGTATTTTTTAATAAGTACATTATTACAAATATGAATTATAAGGCAAAATCTGATGCAATTTTACCAACAATAATTGTTATTTTTGGTATTACCGGTGATTTAAGTCGCCGTAAGCTATTGTCAGCACTTTGGTATCTTTACAATAAAGGAATGCTACCAAAACAATTTTGTATTATGGGATTTTCTCGTCGTAATTTAAGTGTTGCCGACCTCCAAAAGCTTGTACGAAGTGCGCTTGGTACTGGGATAATATCCGCTAATAAAGTGCAAGTTCAGAAGTTTTTAGATATATTTTTATACCAACAAGGAGACTTTGATAATATTGAAGACTATCGCACTCTTGGTAAACGGATAGATAACATAGAGCAAAATTTCGGTATGCGTGCAAACAGATTATTTTATCTCTCAGTATCACCTGTACATTATGAGAAAATATTCCAATCTTTGCACGATTCATTGATCGTAAAGTCGTATTGTGAAAAAGGTAAGGTATGGACACATATATTGGTTGAGAAACCGTTTGGTCGCGATACACGTACGGCGCGCATACTTGATGAAAAACTTATTGAGTTTTTCTGTGAGGAGGAAATTTATCGTATTGACCACTATCTTGCCAAAGAAACCGTACAGAATATTCTCAGTTTTCGTTTTTCAAACCCAATCTTTAAATCTGTTTGGAATCGAGAAGGTATCAAGAAAGTGCACATTGAACTTTTGGAAACACTTGGTATGGAGGGGCGTGGAGTATTTTACAGTGATACTGGAGCGCTGCGCGATGTTGGACAAAATCACTTACTACAACTTTTGGCAATGGTTACAATGGAAAATCCTAAAAAGTTTGATGCTTCACACATTCGTGTAAAGAGAAGTGAAATATTAAAACGTTTACTCCCAATGCAAGACATTGCACATAATGCTGTTCGTGGTCAGTATGATGATTTTGTATATGAGCCAGGTGTTACGGAGCGGTCTGATGCGGAAACATATTTTAAAATACGAACATTTCTCGATGACCCATTATGGGAAGGTGTACCATTTATACTTGAGAGTGGTAAGCGTATGGATAAAAACCGTACTCGCATCACAGTCTATTTCAGAGATATGCAACAGCTTCCTTATCCAGTTACAGATAAGGAAAAATGTCACAATACACTTACATTTGAGATTAAACCGGAAGAGGGAATTGAAGTTTCTTTTTTAGCAAAAAAACAGGGCTTTACGCATATGCTTGAACAACGCACACTCCATTTTTCATACCATGACAACACAACCAATGACGGGTTATATGCTTATGAGCGAGTACTCTACGATAGTATTCGTGGGGACCAAACTCTTTTTACAAGTACTGAGGAAGTACACGCTGCGTGGCGCTATATCACACCGATACTTGAATCCTGGAATAAAATACCACTTGAAATATATACTTCAGGCACATGTGGTCCAGATTCACGCACGTCTCTTGATGTAGATAATACATAGGTATGAAAAGTACTACGGCAGAACGTAAACTACGTGTAAAAAAGATGGTTACTTATTTGAAAGATACATACCCAATACCAAAAAGTGAACTCCACTCAACAACACCATTTCAATTTGTTGTTGCAGTAATTTTATCAGCACAATGTACTGATAAAAAAGTAAATAAACTCACAGAAACACTTTTCAAAAAATATAAAACCATACAAGATTTTGCATCTGCCGACCCGGTTACTTTTACAGATGAAATTTCTTCAATTACATTCTTTCGTAATAAAGCAAAATATATTATTGGTGCAGCGCATAAAATACAAAGTGATTTTGGCGGTGTGATACCACGTACTGAACGTGAACTTATAACACTATCTGGTATCGCTTACAAAACGGCACATGTTGTACTTGGTGATGTGTTCCATATCTGGAATGGTATTGCCACCGATACACACGTGCGTCGTTTTTCACTAAAGTTTGACCTTTCCGACAATACCAACCTTACTAAAATTTCCAAAGATCTCGAAAAACTTATTCCTAAAAAAGATTGGAAATATGTAAACAATGGCTTTGTGCTTTATGGTAGATATGTATGCAAGGCACGTCCGCACAATTGCACCGAGCATCCACTTACAAAGATATGGCTTCCTGCTGCCTCTCGTTGGCCAAGAGCATAAGTCAAGCAGTTTGACCCTCTTCGTTGTAGCAACTTATTGGGGTAGTATGTTGATATGGAAAAGAAGCAACCGGTAGCGGTGTTTGATATTGATGGAACTATTTTTCGCTCCTCACTTTTGATTGAGCTTGTTGAACGACTTATTAAGTGTAAAATCTTTCCTAGCGAAACACGCAGTGTGTACGCACGTGAACATCTTGAATGGCTCGACAGAAAGGGTGACTACACATCTTATATTCATAAAGTGATTGAGGCGTTTGGAGAACAACTTA
>QIHV01000002.1 GCA_003229135.1 Candidatus Kaiserbacteria bacterium
AGCACTATGTTAAGTATTTTGTTAAAACCTAACAAAGAATATCACTTACGAAAATTATACAATTACAGTCAGTAAGGAAAAATAAGAGACTTAGTGTTTTAAGCCAAGCTTCTTGATAAGTGCATTGTAGCGACGCTTATCATTCTTTTCCAGGTAGCGTAAATGTGTGCGACGATCAGCAACCATCTGTAAAAGTCCACGGCGTGAATGAAAATCCTTTTGGTTTTTCTTGAGATGTTTAGTCAATTCCGTGATATTTCGGGTGAGTATGGCAACCTGAACATCCGCAGAGCCAGTGTCTGTATCATGCTGCGCCACATTTTTAATAACCGATGTCTTTACTCGCTTTGTAAGCATTATATCATACCATACCATATCTTGATTATATTTACAAATGTTCTCGAATAAGGAGTATTGATTACACAATAATGGCTGCTCACCCCAGTATTTTTATGTTGATGTAATTATTGTGCGCAGATTGCAGTATACTTGAACTATATGAATGCCAAGGATGCGAAGCGTCAATTTTTAGAATATATCGAAATTGAACGTGGGCGCGCTGTAAAAACAGTAGAAAATTACGATAGGTACCTCACACGCTATTTCACTCACGCACATATTGAACAAATAAATGAAATAACTGAAGAAAATATCCGTGAGTTTCGTTTGTGGCTTAACCGGCAACCGGGCACAATCGGCTCAATGAAACGCCGTACACAAAACTATTATCTCATTGCACTGCGCGCCTTCCTTAAATTTTTGCGCAAACGTGGTGTTGAAAGTATTTCTCCGGAGCGTATTGAGTTGGCAAAAGTCCCCGAGCGTTCACTTGACCTTATCACTACGGCAGAGCTTGCACGCCTTATGAATGCTCCGCGCAAAGCATTTGAAAATGAAGAAAACTCGCATAAACAAAGGGTATATTTGCGTGATAGCGCAATACTGGAGCTTTTGTTTTCGACGGGACTACGCGTCGCTGAACTGTGCGCACTCAATAATGATATTGACCTATCGCGTGACGAGTTTTCCGTACGAGGTAAGGGGGATAAAGTCCGCGTAGTATTCCTTTCTGCTAGCGCAAAGGCGGCCATTGCAACTTATCTTAAGGCTCGTACAGATATGGAAGAGGCACTTTTTATAGATGGTAGACCAAATAAACCACATCGCATCATCCCGCGTGATGTGCAACGGCACATCAAAACCTATACCACTCGTGCCGGTATCACTAACCATGTTACTCCTCACACTCTACGCCACGCTTTTGCCACCGACCTACTTACGAATGGTGCTGACTTGCGCTCTGTACAGGCACTTCTCGGACATGCCAATATTGCTACCACACAGATTTATACACACGTTACCGATGCGCATTTGCGTGAAATACATAAGAAATTTCACAGCCGTAGTGTGTAAATTGGCTTACTGTACTCACCTTATAATCCATCAAAGAATACCCGATTCTGTTATAGTGTATTTATATGCGTATTGTTTCTTGGAATGTAAACGGTTTACGCTCACTTGGCAAAAATAACTACTGGCAAGATTTTTTGAAAATAATCAAGCCAGATATTTTTTGTTTACAAGAGACAAAAGCATCACCCGAACAACTTTCAAATGAACTGCTCGAGCCAGCCGGCTACTCGTCGTTTTTTTCTTCCTCGCAAATGAAAAAAGGTTACAGTGGTGTTGCACTCTATTCCAAAGTAGAACCACTTTCAATAATCTACGGAATGAACATAAAAGAATTTGACCAAGAAGGACGCATCATCGCTGCACAGTACGAAGACTTTTGGTTATTGGGAGTGTACTTCCCTAACGGAGGAATGAGCCAGGAACGACTTGATTACAAGCTACGTTTTTACGATGCATTTTTAGAATTTATAGAAAAACTACGTAAGCAAAAACCCGTTATATTCTGCGGTGATATCAACACAGCTCATGAGGAAATAGACCTCGCCCACCCACACTTAAATGAGGGAAATTCAGGGTTCTTACCCGAAGAACGTGCGTGGATTGATGAAGTTATCCAGGCAGGATACATAGATACTTTTCGTTACAAATACCCAAGCCGTTCTGCTGCGTATTCATATTGGGATTTAAGAACTCGTGCTCGTGATAGGAATGATGGCTGGCGACTCGATTATTTTTTTGTTTCAAATGAACTTGCACGGAAAATAAAGAGAGTGGAAATACATACGGAAGTATACGGCTCAGACCATTGCCCAGTGTCCGTTACGTTGTAAAGGACATAAAGGACAAGTTATCCACAGGCAGGTTATGGACAATGTCCTATAGAGGAGTAACATAGCTTATGGAAAGAGTCGTTCTTTGCGAGCTCTTTCTAGCTCTTTCACATCGCGCAAGTTTGCAGAACTTCTTACCAACGACGAGGCGTATCCTCATTGAAACACAGGGCAAAGAAAGTTCCATGTGCAACAAGCGCAAAAACCAAGAAAAACCACCTTTCCCCAGTCGGATTATAGCAACAAGCCCCCAAGCCACATGCTCATTAATTTAAATCTGACAATATAAAATAGGTGGTTTTCTTATTTCTATACTTCCGCAATCGTTTGAAATAGCAGTTACTCACCAGTAATGATTTTAAACATATAGTATCTTGTCATTTATCACTGCGATAAGTAGTATTTAGGCATACTATATTTATAGTTCCACGTGAAAGCCTCACATTTTATGGGGCTTTTGTGATATTTATATGCACTATCAATTATTACTAGCACACATGGTATTTATCCATAATCTTTTGGATTTCCTTATCCTCATATTTCTCACGCTGCTGCTTTCCAGATTCTCCAAGTTTTCTCAAATCATCATCAGAGAAAGAAAGAAGCTCAACAATACGCTTGTCCAAATACTTTTCAGTATTTTTTTTAGGATCTTCAAGCACCTCCTCAAGCAGTACGTGTAAAATCCACCCAATTCTAGGTCCGTGTTCCACATGAAACTTTTCCATAAGGCGATTGCCATCAGTCTTGAGCATAGCAACTGATATAGGGTCTCTGAGCGCTTGGTCCACCATTGCCTTATACTTACGAAAACGAAAGGGTTGTTCTTTTGGACGTCCTGTTCCTACACGGTCACAAATACGTAAATTGAGTAAATCCTCTATATGTTCTTTTCCTACATTCACAATCATACGACGTACTGCTGAAAGAGTAATTTGGTCAGGATCAGAGAAAAACATATGCCAACGTACCAGTTTTGTTACTTTTTCGATAGTTCCACGTGAAAAGTGGAGCTCCTCCA
>QIHV01000047.1 GCA_003229135.1 Candidatus Kaiserbacteria bacterium
GCGTTTTTAACAAGGCTGGAAAACGTTATGCCAGTGCGCGCGTTCACTTTGCATTTGGCGACGGGTCATCTGCAGACAGCACCAGTGTTTTCAAAAGCTACAGAGTGCCGGGGACCTATCTAGTAACCGCGACCGCCGTTGTGGGGCTCGGAAGTGGGGAAGACAACATGACAGTAACTGTGCATCGTGCATTGGTGCATATCACAAGCGTATCTCCAATGGGTATTTCACTTAGAAATAATTCACCCTATAGGCTCGACCTTTCATTTTGGAAACTGCACGCTGCCACTACTACTTTTTCTTTTCCACAAGGAACAAAAATGTTGCCGTACACCACAGTACTTTTTCCAGAAGACATAACCGCACTTCCTTATACACGTAACACTGCTCTCCTCTATCCAAATGGAAAAATAGCCACACAGTATGGAGCGCGTGCCGCGGCGGGACTTTTCGCACCACGTACAACACCAGCACCGCAACTTCGCACGGCAGAAGTGGGTTGTAATACTGTACAGGGCTCGTGTCCTGCCACACACGTCGGTACAGTATCAGCTAATCTCACGGCTCATGAAAATACAACAGTAATAGCCCCCGCAGTAACGGCTAAAATCGTTACTGTGGGGGCTCCCGTGGATGCTGCTTCCAGCACGGCGGGTGCCGCACTGGCAACAAATGCAATAAAAAATACAATGAGCATCAAGAATAACAGCTTCTTTATTTCTCCTCTACATTTTATACTTATCGGTATTGCACTTGCGTCTAGTGTGGCTTTTGTGGCACTCTAGCTGTATTAGTATATGTCAACATCACAAAAATTAATTCTCGTTACTGGCGGCGCTGGTTTTATCGGCACGCACCTATGCGCGCGACTTGTGCAGGAAGGTCACAAAGTCATTTCTCTTGACAACTACTTCACTGGAAGCCGCGACAACCATATTAAAGGCGTTGACTACCGCGAAGGACACACAAAAGACATTGAAAAACACGTACCTGAAACTCCCGATATTGTGTACCACCTTGGCGAGTATTCTCGTGTTGAGGTGAGTCTTAGTGAACCGGCACTTGTGTGGGACTTAAATGTTGCTGGTACATTTGGCGTACTGGAATTTTGGCGTAAAAAAAGATGCAAACTTATCTATGCAGGTTCATCTACAAAATTTGCTGATGGCGGACTTGGTCGTGATCAAAGTCCTTATGCATGGTCAAAAGCTGCAAATACTGAACTGGTGTGCAACTATGCGGACTGGTACAATCTATCGTTTGCAATTACTTATTTCTACAATGTTTACGGTTCTGGTGAGCGCACTGGTAAATACGGAACAGTCATAGAGATTTTTCGCCAGCTTGCGGCACAAGGAAAAACACTTACAGTAACTGCTCCTGGTACCCAACGACGCAATTTTACCCACATTGATGACATTATAAGTGGGCTGCTTCTCATAATGGAAAAAGGTGAGGGTGATGAATTTGGTATTGGTGCCCAAGAAACATTTTCTATACTTGAAGTTGCTAAACTCTTTGACGTTCCGATTGAAATGGGTCCAGAAGTAAAAGGCAATCGTATGAACTGCGAGATTGATACCACCAAGACACTCGCTCTTGGTTGGGAATTAACACATTCTCTCAGAGATTATCTACATACATCAGAATGAAGTGCATTCTCATTTTTTCGCTCACATACTATCCACATTTTGTTGGTGGGGCAGAGGTGGCGATTAAGGAAATCACCGATCGTATCTCATCAGAAGATATTGAATTTCATATGGTGACGCTTCGGCTTGACTCAGCACTTCCACGTGAAGAAAAAATAGGAAATGTATTTATACATCGCATTGGTATGACACGTCGTACTCCGACTATCTCTGACTTGCAAAAGTTTCCACTTAAACTCACAAAATATTGGTATCAGTTTGCGGCATCACGCGCCGCGACGCATCTCCATCAGCGTTACCATTTTGATGGTATATGGGCGATGATGGCACATTCGTGTGCAATACCGGCAGGTACTTTTAAGAAACGGTACCCCGAGGTGAAATATCTACTTTCTCTTCAAGAGGGCGATCCGACTGAATATATTGAGAGGCTTGCACGCCCTGTTTGGCCACTCTTTAAGCGCGGATTTACTTCGGCTGACATACTTCAAACTATCTCAACTTTTCTGCTGAAGTGGGGGCAACGTATGGGGTTTGCAAATTATGCAGAAGTAGTACCGAACGCAGTGGACATAAAACATTTTTCGCAACACTATACGCAAGAAGAACTTACACAAACACGTACATCTTTTGGGGTTACGTCAAAAGACGTGTTACTTGTGACCACTTCACGACTTGTACACAAAAATGCAGTTGATGATGTTATTCGTGCACTCGCACTTTTGCCAGGACATATACACTTTATCGTGTACGGTATCGGTCCAGATGAAGAGTTGCTTCGCAAGCTTGCGAAGAAAGCCGGTGTAGAAAGTCGTGTACACTTTATGGGACAGATAGAACATAAGGACATGCCGCGTGCACTTACTGCGTGCACTATATTTATTCGCCCTTCGCGTTCAGAAGGTATGGGTAACTCGTTCATTGAAGCGATGGCGGCAGGTTTGCCGATTATAGCGACACAAGAGGGCGGCATTGCAGATTTCCTTTTTGATGCAAAGCGTAACCCAGAAAAAGACCAAACTGGTTGGGCGGTTGATAAGAACTCACCGAAAGAAATTGTTGAAGTAGTTAAATATATTGTTGCGCATTCAGAACAGGCTGCTCTGGTATGTGCAACTGCACAGAAACTTGTGAGAGAACACTACGATTGGAATGATATTGCAGAGCGTATGAAGAGGCTTTTTGACCGACTTATACGCTCAAAATCCGAGGTGGTGTAGCTTGCTTTTATAGCATATTTATGTTCTAATCTTAGCTGAGTTCTTTTTAACAAAGGAGAGTAAGAATGGGTAAGAGTAAAAATCTAACATTGTTGGATAAAGTCCGTAATGGAAAATTTACTATTATGCTCACTGATCGACTTGGTGTCACCATTGAGATGGTCGGGCATGGTTCATGGCAACCGATACACT
>QIHV01000011.1 GCA_003229135.1 Candidatus Kaiserbacteria bacterium
GTTTCCATACTTGGATTAGAGAATACTTCTTTCATATAAATACTTTACACTAGAAAAATATTCATCGCTATTGTACCGTACCTGAACCCGCCGGATAAGACGAGTCGTGTAATAGGCTAGTTGTTACTGCATTTGTGGTTACAGAAACTGTAACTTGTGCAAAGCGGTCAAAAGCAGAAAATGTTGCTGGATTAACAAGTACTGGCGCGTAGCCGTGCTGGCTTGTACTTGGCACGAATGAAACTTGAAAATCTGTTTGGCGTGATGCGCCAGCGGCAAGATTACCAATAGTCCATTTGAGGGAGTGCTCACCAGAATTGTAGACAACTTGGTTATTTGTGGAAGAAGTTGGTCCAATAAATTTAACATCTGCCGGAAGGTTTGCCGATATTGTCGCGGCAGCAATATCACTTGTGGTATTGTGTGCGTTCCAGATAATAGTGTATGTTGTCATTTGATTTGGTGTTGGTGGAATAGGTCCAGTATTTGTAAATGGACCCGTTGAATGAGTTGCATACGCCTCAAGTGAAAGTGTAGTTGCAACTTTAATTGTTTTAGTTACTGACGATGTAACCGTTTCCGGAACATTGCCTTGCCCTGGGCGTTGCCCCGATACCGAAACGGAAATGGTAATTGTCGGACTTCCCGTTGCACTCGTACTTGCCGTATTGGTAAGTGGGAGTGTAGAAAATGTGAATGTACCAACCCCCTGCGCTCCAGGAGACAGCATAGCAAGCGAAGCATCCGTATCACGGCTAAATACAATAGTTTGGTTTGATGATTGATATTGCCCACGCACAACCCGCACGCTTGATGGATCAAGTGCAGCACCTGAAAGTGCAACTATAATGTTTGCATTGGTAATGGGTACCTTAAGAGTGTTCACCCACACAAGTGAAACACTAGTATGTGATTGTGCAGTTATGACAGTGTGACTTGCTGAACTACCATTAACATTTAATGTTGTTGCTAGAAACGGTTTAGTAATGTCTACGGTCGCCGTCTGGGTCATATAGGTAACGGCAATCGCTGTGCCAGACGCACTATCGGCAGTACCGACCGTAAATCTAAATGCACGTTGTTCACCATTTTGCCCCGCAAGCGTACCGATAATGTGCACTATGCTGGTGGTACCGGGCGCAAGTGTTCCAAGTACAAAAGTGGTTCCTACCGGACTAATTGAGGTCTTGGTTGGCACAAAACCGGTTGGGTAATCTACACGCAGAACAACACCGGCAATTGGTTTGGTTGCATTTGAGCGCACCGTTGCTGTGAGTGAAAATGGTTGACCAGGTACTGTTTGGGGTGCTGCATCAACTGAAACGGAGAGCGGTGTCGCAATGACGGAGATGGCGTACGATGTATGTTTAACAAAAACAGCATTTGAACCAGCCGTTTTAAAATGAAGTGTCGCTGGAATTGTCAGTATGTCACCTTGTCCACCGAAAAGTACTACCTTGACCGTACGCTCAATACTTCCACCCGCAGCAATAGTGCCGAGATTTTCCGTATCATTAGTTAGTGGTGTCAGCATATCTACTGCCGAGCGTGTACCAGTAGGAAACCGCAGTGTCATATTTACATTTTCAATTGGTGCCGGATTACTATTTGTTACCGAGAGTAAAAGTGATACGGTATCCCCTCCCGCAATAGTCGTTGGACCTTTCATAGTTACTGAAACATTATTAATTGATACGGAACGGTCTCCAGAAAGGAATAGATACGCGGCACTGCTCGTTGCAATAATAAAAAATATTAATGCTGCCCAAAAGAATATAAGTGCAATACGAACATGTTTATGTGGTTTTTGTATATTTAAAGATGGTTTTTCACTTTGCCAATTGTGTTGCTCTTTTGTGGCATTCCTCATAGAGAGGGTGTCCTCCATAAAAATTGGCTTTTTATTCGGCGCATACAAACGCTTGCGCGCCTTCTCAAGCGAATCAAAATTATCATCTGCAGACATATAAGGTCAGTATACCTCATACCGTCAGTATCCTTACACTATAAGCCGGAAGCTATTATGCCGCGATTGATACGTGTGACGAACGCCTTACGTGAATTTTTAATTGTACGAAGCGCATTGGAATTATCTTGTTCATTATATTGTGGAATATCGCCCGCATCGAGCCCTAGTGCGTGTAAAATGTGCAGCGCTGCCAAACACTCCGCTGCATCATACATTTCCTCAGGCTCATCACGCAAAGCAATAAATAAATTATGTATGATGCCGTAAAATGTTTGGTCTATTATATCTCCCGGCATAAGCCGTATTAAAAGTTCCGTCACACGCGCGGCACAAGTACGTGCACTGTGCGGCAGTATCTGAAACCAATTTGTGTCGAGTACCGCACCCAAAATGCGCCACTCATTTCTTCCACGAACTAATACAATGTCTGACTGTGTAAAAGTTTGTAGAGCGCTTGTCAGTTTTGCCCCCCGATTTCGAATACTTTGTGCACGAGCGTGCACCAGCCCTAGTTCACTTGTTAGCAATATAATATTTTCACTTGCCTCTGCAACAGGAAATCGCGCAAGCGTAATTCCTGCAGTTGTATATTTATGTCGCATAATTTGTTATGAAAAAATATACTTCTCCCAATGACAAGGTTACCGCATAAGGTGCGTCTTCTTTTGTATCAAATGAGATACTTGAGACTCCTGCGAGTGATTCATCTTTGAAAAGTTCTTTGGCGTTTACAGATACTGATAGTCGTATGTGATCTTTGGGTGAAAGTCCTTGTGTTTTTCGTGCCTGTGCAAGTGCGCGCATAAACTCGCGCAAGTCCCCCTCTCGTATAAGTTCGTCGGTAAGTGTCATATCGAGTGTAAGTTTGGGCGCATTTGTTTTAATGTTTTTTACGTTTACTTCCTCAGCAAGAATAGCTGCCATATCCATAGACAAGGTGCCAGGTACGGAAAGCGTTGCAAATGGTTGGCGCACTTTTACACCAGCCTTCTGGCGAAGCATAAGCGCCTCGGAAGCAATAGACCTGACGCGTGCCATACCGACAATAAGCTCTTTGGAGCT
>QIHV01000069.1 GCA_003229135.1 Candidatus Kaiserbacteria bacterium
TGTTGGTGGACGGGCATGACACGAGGCAGTTTGATTTAACGGCACTTCGTCGTGGTATCGCTGTTGTTTCGCAAGAGCCCGTGCTTTTCAATGATTCAGTTATGATGAATATTCGTTATGGTCGTATTGACGCGACCGATGAAGAAGTGATTGAGGCGGCAAAAAAAGCACACGCGCATGATTTCATTGAGAAACTTCCGATGAAATATGAACAGCTTGTTGGAGAGCGCGGAATTAAATTATCTGTCGGGCAAAAACAGCGCATTGCCATAGCGCGCGCGATATTGCGCGACCCTAAAATCTTAATTCTTGATGAGCCGACAAGCGCGCTTGACGCGCAGACGGAAAAGAATATTTCCAAAACATTTGAAGAGCTTATGAAAGGGAAAACTACGTTTATTACAGCCCACCGTTTAAGTACCATAAGAAAAGTTGATAGGATTTTTGTGCTTGAAAATGGAAGAATAGTGGAGGAAGGGAAGCACGAAGACCTTATTAAAAAAGAGGGCGGAATTTATCGATGTATGTACGAATATCAGGTTGGGATTTAACACAATACACTGTACTTTTACAATAGTTATCTTTTTATCCACCCAACAGTTTCATGATGGGGCATACGCTTGCTATACTTCATAATATATGAAAGATGTGCTTATTCTTATCGGTATGATACTTGGCGCGGCATTGATTGGCTGGGTGCTATTTCTTTATGGAACAACAGGTGTAACACACAACGTGCAGGGTGTTGCACTTGGCGGCGCAGCGGTAGAGGCATCTGTTATCGCACAAGGAACACGTGCTCCTATCGATACACGTGTAAATTACCTCATTACTAATAAGAGCCAACTACAAAAACTCTGGAGTACGATATACGGCATCGGCAGTACGACGCCTACGACACCAAAAATAGATTTTTCAAAAAACCAAGTTATGGCAGTTTTTGCAGGTACGGAACCAACGGGCGGTTATACAATATCGGTTTCAAAGGTGGAGGATATATCAAATAAGCGTATGGTTACCATTGTCATAACGAGCCCGGCAACATCATGTACTGTTGCTCAAGTGCGAACCGCACCTTATGAGATTCTCACAGTTCCATCTACAACTCTTCCGCTCTCACATAGTGATACTACTGAAACGCACACGTGCTAGTGTAAAGATATAAATAGTACTATATTACGTCATAATGGACGTATCTTCTTTTTTCCGCGATAAACGCATCACTGTCATGGGGCTGGGGCTGCTCGGACGGGGTGTTGGAGATGTACGTTATCTTGCACGCAGTGGAGCAGAGCTTATTGTTACTGACCTAAAATCACGCGAGGAGCTTAAAGAGTCAGTCGCTCAACTCTCAGACTTTCCAAAGATACAATTCGTACTTGGCGAGCATCGTCTTGAAGATTTTCGTAATCGGGACCTTATCATTAAGGCAGCTGGAGTGCCGCTCGATTCTCCTTTTGTTGCAGAGGCAAAACAGCAGGGAGTTCCAGTACGTATGAGCGCGGACTTGTTTATGGAATTATCGGGAATATCCGTTGTAGGCGTAACGGGTACACGGGGTAAATCAACTGTAGCGTATCTTATTTCTGCAATTCTTCACGAAGCGAAGGTTCCCACGGTTCTGGGAGGTAACATACGTGGTGTCTCCACACTTGCGCTGTTGTCCGAAGTGACAGAAAAACATGTTGCTGTGTTGGAGCTGGACTCTTGGCAATGCCAGGGGCTGGGTGACGCAGGTATTTCTCCACACGTGGCAGTATTTACTACTTTTTATCAGGATCATATTGACTACTACAAAAATGACCCGAGCGCGTATCTTTCTGATAAATCAAATATATTTTTATACCAAAGCCCAGACGATACCATGGTTATCGGTGGGCAGTGCGCACCCACGCTTATAGAAGCATATGGAGAAAACATTATTTCAAACATAACCATTGCAGATGAGTCAAGCTTGCCAGAGAGTTGGGAGCTATTGCTTCCTGGCAGACACAATCGCTACAATACCGCGCTCGCGCTCGCGGTTGCTCGTTCCCTGGGCATTGATGATTCTGTAAGTCGCCATGCAATAGAGAAATTTCCTGGGGTTCCGGGGCGGCTGGAGTTTATTGCCGAAGTAAAAGGCGTGCGTATATACAATGACACCACCGCCACAACTCCAGAGGCGACATTAGCTGGACTTGCCGCACTTAACATAGAAAATACCGCACTCATTATGGGCGGTTCAGATAAAGGTCTTGATATGAGTATGCTGCTTTCTGTACTGCCGCGCGTAAAGCGCCTTATTTTACTTGATGGAACGGGTACGGAACAAGTGCATGACAAGCTACCTGGTGCACCTGTATACAATTCACTCCGTCAAGCTGTACAAGACGCTTTTACACATACAGAATCTGGCGATACCATATTGTTTTCTCCAGCATTCGCTTCTTTTGGTATGTTCAAAAATGAATTTGACCGAGGTGATAAATTTAATAAACTCATCAAAGTGTCATTATAGATATGAAATATGACAGATACAAATATTATTGTTTTACAAAAAGAAACGTATCTTAAGATGATAGAAAATAGTCCTGATACCAGACTCTTTAACTCAATTATGGTTCGATACAAAGACACAAATACTATTGATGATATTTGTCACGATGGAGAGTTTTCGTGTGCATTTTTTGTTAGTAGTGTGTTGTGTCTGGCCAATTATATTGAAAAACCGATGGCAACCGTCACATCAGTGTGTGAACATCTTAAAAAGAATGGTTGGAGAATTATTTCAGGTAATCCAATAAAAGGGGATGTGGTAGTTTGGGACTATGCGACACTTAGTAATAATACTAAAGATATAAATATGCACATCGGTTTTGCTTTATCGGCAACTGAAGCTGTCTCAACATCATCAATAAGTCGCCGAGTTACAGTACATAATATTACCTATGGTTTGGATGCGCACGGCACTCCCAAACGACGAATAAAGATGCTTCTCAGAGTATGATTGGTATTTTTGACTCTGGTTCGGGCGGGCTAATACGAAAGCGTATGCCGAAAATTGATATCTTATATTTCGGTGATATTAAAAATGCTCCGTATGGTGAGAAACCACAAAAAGTACTTTCAGAACTTACGGCGCATACCGTTGAATTCCTTCGTGCGCGTGGGGCTAAAAATATTGTCTCTGCATGTAATAGTGTATCAGCATCACTTGCAGTCTCACTTTTCGATGCACCCGAGCTTTCAAGTGATCGGTTCATAGAGATGGTGGGACCAACCGTAAATTATTTTCGTAATAGTGGTATTGATGAGCGGGTACTTTTGTGTGCAACACCAGCTACTATTTCATCGGGTATATATCAAAATGGATTTCATATGATGGGGAGGGAACTTACCACAGTCGCTATCTCAGGGCTTGCCGGCGCGATTGAATTTGGCGCCGCGAAAAAAGAACTAGAACATATTATTACTCATGCATTTGCTGCGGTGTC
>QIHV01000026.1 GCA_003229135.1 Candidatus Kaiserbacteria bacterium
TAACTACTTAACGGTTCAGCCCGCTCCAGCAACGAAGAAAACCGCGCACGCCCTGAAGCTAACGGTTTCCTTGTTGCTTGCGCTCACTTACATACACTGTAAATGCTTAGTATCCACTCGCTCCAGCAACGAAGAAAACCGCGCACGCCCTGAAGCTAACGGTTTCCTTGTTGCTTGCGCTTACTTGGCTACACTGTAAATGCTTGGTATCCACTCACTCCAGCAACGAAGAAAACCGCGCACGCCCTGAAGCTAACGGTTTCCTTGTTGCTTGCGCTCACTTGGTTATTTTGCGGTTAAACCGCTGAGTAACAATTCAACGTACTCTGCTAGGCAAGTGAAGCGTTACCGTCGGCAGCTATATCTTGAGGGGCTGTGAAGTCACCTTTTTGTGCGTGATAAAAACCAGCAAGTGCAATCATAATCGCATTATCAGTACTAAGTGATTGGTGTGGAATACACAAAGACATGTTCGGATATTTTTGTGAAAGCTCTTTTGCAAAAACACGCCCAATGTGTACGTTTGCGGAAACACCCCCACCAAGCACGAGGGTACGAGCATTTGTTTTTTCAATAGCGCGCATAGTTTTTGAAAGTAGCACATCACTTACGGCATTTTCAAACTCATACGCAATATATCTTTTCTCTTTTTCGGTTATAGGAGGAACTGTAAATTCCTTCATAGAACCATCACCAGACAATTTTTCAGTTCTATCTTTTATTGTGTAGAGAACTGCAGTTTTCAGTCCAGAAAAAGAGAAATCACACGTATCATCGGCAATCATTGGGCGCGGAAGCTCAAACAGCATTTCTTTATTTTTCTCAAATCGTACCTCTTCGGCAATTTTTGAAATTTCAGGTCCACCCGGATAGGGAAGTCCCAACATTCTAGCCACTTTATCAAACGCTTCACCCACAGCATCGTCGCGCGTTTGCCCGATAAGCTCATATGAAAGCCAGTTTCGCATAAGCACCAACTCTGTGTGTCCACCGGAAATTAAAAGTGCAAGTACTGGCAATGTAATATTTTCAATTTCAAGTTCCGTATCATTAGTACGTTTTGCAAGTGCCGAAAGTAGATGCCCTTCCATATGATTGACCGCCACAAGCGGCTTGTGCCACACATAGGCAAGTGCTCGGGCAAAACTTACTCCGACCCAAAGTGCCGGTGGAAGTCCAGGTCCGGCCGTAACAACGATGGTGTCTATTTCAGGTATTTCAATTTCTGTAACCATATTAAGAAATTGCTCAGCCAAGTCCGGCTCACGTTCAAGTGCTCTCGCTACCTCATTTAGGTCTTTTTCAGATATATTTTGAGTATCTTCGTGCAAAAGCTCCGCCTCTTCAAGCACTGCTCGTGTGAGTGGTACCAGGTTTTTTGCATGCTCACGTTTGGCGAGTGTGGGGAACACGCCACCGTATGGTCTATGTAAATCAATTTGTGAAATAAGTGCATTACCATGTACTGTGAAATGTGTTGTGTTGCCAAGTGATGTGCCATTCACTATGGCAATAGCAGTCTCATCACACGATGTTTCAATCGCGAGCATTTTCATTTATATGATAATATACTTTTATATGCAAAGAAGCGATCTTTTGGTATGGATGGATTTAGAGATGACTTCTATTGATGATGTTAATACTGATAGGATTACCGAGATAGCAGTCATCCTCACTGATGCTAATTTAAACATTGTCGCAGAAGGTCCTGATATTGTCATTCACGTTAATCCAAAATTATTTGAATGTATTTCTCCTTCAGCGCGTGCTGTACTTGATTTGAATGGGTTAGAGGATATAACAGCACAGAGCACTATCAGTGCGCAAGAGGCACAAGAGCGTGTGCTGACGTTTCTCAAAGAGTGGGTGGTCAAGAATTCAGCGCCTCTGTGTGGTAATTCTATTCATATGGATAGGCATTTTTTACGAATACAAATGCGCCCAATAGAAGATTATCTTTTTTATCGCTGTATTGATGTTTCAAGTCTGAAAGAACTAGCTCGCAGGTGGGCACCTGAGATATATAATGAAGTGCAACGGAATAAGATAGATAAAAAACATCGGGCACTTGATGATATTAAACAATCAATTGATGAGTTAAAGTTTTATCGGAAAACTTTTCTGAAAACCTAGCTTTCTATTTCAGTCCACGGCATATCATCTCCATTTTTTATAAAAAAGCCAGCAGATCCTGGATGTCCATTGCCTCCAAATTTTTCAGCTATCTTTGCCACGTCTACGGATTTATCACCACGTATGGATACGCCGAATCCGTTGGGGTGTGCGGAAACCACCAGCGCAATCGGTGGTTTTTTAGTGTATAGCTTATTGGCAACGTATGATTTCATCGTCATAGATGGGTGGGTGTTTGTAAAATAACATTCATATCCTTCAAACTTAACAAGTTTTGCTCCGGCTACAGCATAGTCGCCCATAAGTAGGAAATATTCACTATAAATACGGGCAGTTTTAAGGAACTGTTCTTTGGATACTTGATTTTTAAATATTTGTACCAGTGTGTCCCAGTCATTGAAATTATATGTATGTACATCTATGTAAGAATAAATATCCCGTGTTTCTTTGAACGCATAATGGTAGAGATCGCCATCTTCAATGTGTGTAAGAAAAAGTGGTATCGGTGTGTGAGGATGAAAATATTTCCATGCAATAGTCGCGCCTGAATGTTTTTCATCAAATATATGCTCATGAATCTGTTCTACGATTTTTTTTGCTCCAAGATGATGCTCTAAGACAACAAATCGTTTCGCCATATCAGATATTGAATGCATTTTTTCAATTTCATCATATGCAAAATCTATCATATATATGTCACGACCCTCCAATTCGTTAGGTACGGGCTTGCCGTGTCTTATAGGAATGTATTCAGCATTATCTCCAAACTTTTTCCATGCAGCATATGCTCCACCGAAGCCGTCTGGGCACTTGCCATGGTAGAGAATAACTGTGTGTGGCTTTTCCAT
>QIHV01000004.1 GCA_003229135.1 Candidatus Kaiserbacteria bacterium
ATGTGCCCCCGGCAGGAATCGAACCTACATTACCAGCTCCGCAAGCTAGCGTCCTATCCGTTGAACGACGAGGGCTTTATATGTCTACACATAACCCGATCACGTAATGTTGCAAGTACGTGTTGTGCACTGTACACGGCTTGTAAGATTTCGCCAAGCTAAAGACGTAAAAAATCAACGACACGGTCGAGCCACGTCTCCTTGTGCTCACCCTCATCAATGTAGGCAAAAAGAAAAGCATACATAGCATCAGCATCTATGCCCTCAAGCGGAATCAGAAAGTGCGGAGAGAGAAGACTGTTAGTTTTTATGGAAAGTACGGGAGGTTTTTCTGGATCAATGTATTCAAACATACTGAAAGAATGCATAAGTTCAAAACGATACAGCCGATGGTCTATCACCAGTCCTTCTTCAGAAAGTTTAAATTGATGTACTCCCGGTTCTTTAGCGGCCTGTAAACCTATGGCAAATGCAGCGACAAGTAACACAAGAGCAAGTAGATAATTTTCAAAAAGAATACTCGCGATTATGCTTGCCGTTGCAATAATTCCCAACGTCCAATACCACTCGGCGGGTTTATCGTCGAATTCATGTTCTTTACCCTCCCATTCAAATACGTGGCGGTGAGGCATACTTGATATTACTTATTGTACCACTCCCTCATAAAGGAAACCGCCATACAATTGTACAAAACTATTTCTCATAATTCCATCTTTCCTCCTGATAAGTTGAAGAAACATAAAATGTCCCATTATTTCATGTTTGCAAAGTACAAGCGCCAGAAGGGTGTATGCTCCCAATACAATTGGCGGAGGGGGTGGGATTCGAACCCACGGTCCTGTTACAGACTCCGGTTTTCAAGACCGGTGCAATAGACCACTCTGCCACCCCTCCAATTTACATCTGTGTGCACCGACCCACACCGTACACTATTCTGCTGATTTTGAATCGTGTGATACCGACACGCTCTTTTTTAGAGCAGAACTGATAGTGCCAATAAGTGGCTTGGGACGGAAGAATAGTAGATAAACAATCTCTAGAATACCAACAGTATTTACAATAAGCATAATAATAAACCACCATTTTTGGCCCGCGCGCGCGCTGTACCAAAGTGCGTAGCCCTTTAGGATTATTACACCGAGTAAAAGAACTATAAATAATGGTAAAAAGACGCCGCCGAGACCGGTAAGATAAGAATTAAAAGCAAATGGTTGCATATAGCGCAAGAGTAACACAAGGCACTCTCGCCGGAAAGTGTACTATGGTGCTAGGATGTGCACATGCGTTATCTCGGTATAGATTATGGTACTAAAAAAACAGGGCTAGCTATTTCAGACGAGGCGGGCACCATGGGCTTCCCAAAAGAAATTGTGCCAACTAATGCGATGCTGTTAGAGTATCTACTGGCTCTTATTAAAAAAGAAAAGATTGGTGCAATCGTTATGGGAGAATCACGCAGTCTCTCTGGCACAGAAAACCCCGTGGCTGTGTATGCCCGCGCACTTTCTAAAGAGCTTGCACAGCATAGTCAACTACCAGTATTTTTTGAATCTGAGACATTTACGACACAAGAAGCACGCAGATTGCCTACGGGTGAACGCGCGCTGACACATAAACAAGTCGATGCAGCAGCTGCCGCGCTCATTCTTACTAGCTATCTCTCACATCATGATAACAATTGACGATCTACAAAAAATAGAAATACGTATCGGTACGGTGAAAAGTGCGCAGCGTGTTCCCGACACCGACCGTCTACTTAAGCTTATGGTTGATCTGGGCGAAGAACAGCCACGTCAAATTGTCTCGGGTATCGTGGCGTATGTTGAGTCGCCAGAGGAGCTCATCGGTACACAACTTGCTTTTGTAACAAATATAAAGCCACGTACAATTTGCGGACTTGAAAGTAACGGAATGCTTTTTGCGGTTGGAGCGGGGGAAACGTTTGCATTTCTTAAGCCAAGCAATACAGTACCGCCCGGCACAGGCGCGCACTAGATATCCTCCGACTATACCCACAATAAACCTATCTGAAGAGTCGTATTAAGGTATACTTTACGTAATGAATGCTCCTTCACTCAAGCAGCTTGCACGTGTTTATTTCGCACCTCCAAAATATTTAGCCCTTCCGATTGCTGGTATTGATATTTCTACCAGTGGCGTGAAGGCCGTAGAAATTATAGAGCACACACACGGGCTTGAAGTATCTTATTTTGATGAAATGCCGCTCCCTGATGGTGCTGTCGTTGCGGGTGAAATTATTAAGCCGGAGCCAGTTGCGCACGTGCTTAAGATGCTCGTAAAAAAGCATGGAATTAAAGCGGCGCACGTTTCGCTCCCCGAATCCAAGTCTTATTTATTTGAATCGCACGTCACATCATTGCATACGAAGCAGTGGCGCGCACAAGTAGAACAACACATTGATGAGTACGTGCCACTTCCACCAGCCAATGTAGTATTTGACATTGCACCGCTTCGTAAAATTGAAAATAAAATACTAGTTGTTGGAGTAGGATATGCGCAACGTATCGTTGAGGGTGTGCTTCGTGTTCTTGACGATGCGCACATAGAACCACACTCACTCGAAAGTGAGACTTTTGCTGGTACCCGAGCGCTCCTACCTTCCAGCTCCGATGAAACTGTACTCATTGTCGATATCGGGAAAACAACAACGAAATTAGTTATAGCGGAGCAGCGTCTCCCACGCTTTGCAACAACACTTGCTGTGGGTGGTGATGCACTAACACTTGCCATACAAAAGTATTTTGGTCTTGATGAAGAAGCAGCACGTAAGGTAAAAATTGAACACGGTATTGTATCCTCTGCTGGTAATGATGATTATCTCGCGGCTATGATTTCCACGGTATCGGTCATACGAGAAGAAGTAAAACGTCGATTTGATTATTGGCAGACACATAGCTGTGTAGAAAAAGAGTGTA
>QIHV01000010.1 GCA_003229135.1 Candidatus Kaiserbacteria bacterium
ATAACATTGCCATTATCGGGGATGATAATTGTATCTCGTGCACGACCAGCTTGTTCTACTGCCTTGGCATGACAAGCTGTCATTGAACGATGGCCGTAGCCAGGCATAAAGAATTTTGCATTTACCTGTTTGTTGATCCATACCAGTTCACCAATGTGACCGTGGCCGCCTGAGTGCACGTCGGAAGAACGATAGTGAATAATAGTTACATTATGGCGATAAAGATTATCCTTCAAATGTTGTATTGAGTATTCATTTCCAGGAATTACTGAAGACGAAAGTACGATAGTATCACGGTCGGACAACTGAATGAATTTATGTTGGCTGGTTGCTATACGCATAAGTGCAGCGAATTCCTCACCCTGCGCACCTGTCGCAAGTACAACAATTTTATCGGGAGGATAGTCACTCATTTCTTGCGCAGGAATGATTGTATCTTTTTTTACTTTCAAAATGCCAAGCTCTCGAGCAATTTCAAGGTTAGTACGAATAGAGCGACCCTCTGTTACGACTTTTTTACCATACTGTTCGGAGAGTTCAATAATACGTATCATACGTACAAACAATGATGCGAAAGTACCGATAATAAGTCGTCCGGAAACTGTCTTTATTATTTCTTCAATGATTTTCATAACGCTCTCCTCCGGTCTTGAGAATCCATCAACTTCAGCATTAGTAGAATCAGCGATAAAAAAGAGGTTGTTATCTTTACCAATATCGCCCCATACTTTTTTCTCGTCGTCACTTGGTTCATTATCATCGTCATGGGTAAGCTTTAAGTCACCGGAAATTACAATGTTACCTTCAGGTGTTTTGATTGATACACCCATTGAGTCTGGTATTGAGTGAGTTACTGGAAAGAATTTCACCTTTGTATTACCAATAGTTCGTTCCGTACCCACATCAACCGTTATAACTTCCGGTGCCGGCACGTCAGGGAACTCAGTTTGGCGTTTTGCGATCATAGCTGCGGTTAATCTCCGTGTGTAAATCGGAGGATTGCCGAAACGATTCATAAGAAATGGAATACCACCAATATGATCAAGATGACCGTGCGTAATAATCGCTGCTCGAACGCGGTCTTTATTTTTTTCTAGATATTTTGTGTTGGGAAGAGTGTAGTCAACGCCCGGAGCACTATCTTCAGAAATAAAATGGAAACCGACATCCATTACAATGATGTCACCATTTACATCAATGGCGACCATGTTACGTCCAACTTCCTCAACCCCGCCGAGTGGCACGATACGTGCCACATTTTTGGCTGGTGCCTCAGGGAAATAGTCGACACCGCGGTGTACACGCTTAGGTGGTATGCGATGCAGCGCGCGCTGGATACGACGCGTAGCCGCACCGGGGCGCACTCCATGAGAGCGGTGAGTATTGTGTGAGCTACCGGTAGGGCGCACACCACTTTTATTATAATTATTGTGGTGAGTGTGTCCGTACTGGTGTCGCGATATATTGTGCTGTACTTGCGGTCGTTTATCTGGTGCCGGTACAGGTGATGGCGCCGGTGATGGTGCTGAAGTCATATAGAGATATTGTTACGTATATATGATTAGTAATTGTGTTGTTAAATTCTATCTAACAGAGGGCGATGCCCGTACAAAAATTTATTATGGACGTGTGAACTTAGTTAGAAATGGCCACACATATTCAACTTGCTTGTACCAATCGGCAACAGTTGCGAAACGGTCGGCTGGTGTTGTGATCTGTGGTAGTTCCACACCCCTTAGGTCTTTGGGAATAACATACATAAACTCAGGTGTATAGATAAATGCAGCTGGGTAATCATTACTTATGTCTTTTTCTATTGCATTTAAATCTTGCAATCGTTTTTTTGAGTGACTTAACGTGCGAACGTCTTCCAAAAGCCGGTCAACAGTTTTATTTGCATACAACGCGATGTTAAGTCCGGGGTCATTACGCTGTGATGAATTCCAAAATGCAAACAGATCTTGGTCGCGACCGATGACCATACCAAACAAAAGTGCCTCATACTTGCGTGGTCGAATAACATTTTGATTCAGGTCACCAGGTTCATACAACTCAATTGATACAGATATTCCGAGCTTCTCCCAATCGTCACGCACCGCTGTGGCAACCGCTTTCAATTCTGGTACATTTGATGTTTTTATGGTTATCGTATTGAATACCGACTTTGCGCGTGCGTTTTTCCATTCACGTGACGTTCCGTCATAAACCCATCCGGAATTTTCCAATACTTTTGCAGCTGTAGAGATACGGTTAGGATTGTTTAGTGTCTGAGTATCATTTATACCACTGCCCGGAGGTATCGGTCCCATAAGTGGTGTTGCATATCCGTTTAGTACGTTGTGTACGATATATTGTCGATTTATGGCAATTGAAAGCGCCTTGCGTATCTCCAGATGTGCAAGAACTGGATCTTGATTGGCATTAAAGAACACGCCAAAAACACTGGAGAACGGAGCCATTAGTGCACCTCGCATTGGTACACCGTACGCACTTTCAACAATACCGTGCGAGAGTGCCGATGCGAGATCCGCTTGACGTACATAGAATTTGAATACAATACCATTTAGGTATGGTCGTCCGAGTACATAATTTTTTTGTGCAACCAAATCATATTCAGTGATAATTCCACTTGAATCTCGAACAATGTGTCGTACCACAAACGGTCCTGCGCCTATAGGCGACACTGATAAATTGGTGAACGGAAACTGCACGTCGGGAATATTTTGCCATAAACGTTTCGGCAAGATACCAAGAGTCGTATTTCCAAGGAATGGTGCGTATGGTTTTTGCAGAGTAAAGCGTACGGTGTGTGCATTTACAGCT
>QIHV01000066.1 GCA_003229135.1 Candidatus Kaiserbacteria bacterium
GGCATTGAAAAGGTAAAAGATTTTCTCGTTGAGCACGGCTTTACAGAGATAAGCACACAGTCATTTGCAAAAAAGGGCGATATTATGCTCGCCAATCCGCTTGATAAAACTCATCCCGCATTGCGCACATCATTGGCTGACAATATGCAGGCGGCGCTCATTCATTCTAAGCAATATATTTCGCGAGTATTGCCACCAGGCACACCGCTAAAACTTTTTGAAATAGGTACTGTTTTTACTAAAGACGGGGAGCGGCTTGCAATTGAGACATCAGAACCGATACCAGACCTTCCAGCAATCTCTGATGATGCAACATATGTGCCACAGCGCCGCACGCTTGGTAAGTATCAGCCATTTTCAATTTATCCTTTTATGTTGCGTGATATCGCGGTGTGGACACCAACAGGCACTTCAAGTGGCGAAGTGGAAACTATAATTTATGAAAATGCTGGAGAACTTCTTGTGCGTGTAGATTTATTCGATTCATTTGTTAAAAATGAACGAATATCCTACGCTTTTCGTCTTGCATTTGAATCACAAAGATGTACTCTTACCGATGAAGTAGTAAATAATTTTATGCAAAGCATCACCGAAGCATTCCATATTCAAAACGGCTACGAAGTTCGCTAATATGACAAAACATATCTATTTTATTCGACACGGAGAGAGTGAAAGCAATGTAGACGGTATTTGTCGAGGGCCAAATGCCATGTTGACAGAGTGTGGCCGTGCACAAGCGCAAGCAGTTGCACAACTTATCGCCCAAATTAAGCCAACTGCACTTATCTCGAGTGATTTTCCACGTGCAGTCGATACCGCTTCTGCTATTGCTAGGTATACGGGATTACCAATAGAACAGCAGAAACTTTTTGGTGAGTGGGTACAGCCGACCGTATTTTTTGGTAAACATAAAAATGAACAAGAAATACAAAAAATATTTGAGGAAATTGCGAATATCCAAGACAATACCTATCGTCACTCAGATGAAGAAATGTTCTCAAACCTTTTTATTCGTGCTCGCAAAGCAATTGATTTTCTGGAAAAATACGATTCAGACCGTATGTGCGTAGTAACTCACGGTGGCATATTGCGTGCCATACTTAGTAATATGGTTTTTGGTAGTACGCTTACTAAAGCTGATTTTATGACCTTTTTTCGATTATTTCATATGGATAATACCGGTATTACATATATGACTTATAATTCAGAAAATAATAATTGGAAACTTATTTCTTGGAATAGTAATTTGCATCTATCAAAGTTAGAGGATGGATATTCTCAAGGTGGATTGGTCTGATATTAATAATTATATTGCTACCAGATACCGCAATTTATAAGCGAGTATTTTAATAGTGTTTGTGCTATACTAACTATACAAAACACACTGAAAATTATGGTTAAAAAGGATAAAAAAGAATCGGAAAAGCGCGCTGCCAAAGGCGGCGCGCATGCGTACGATGCATCATCAATTCAAGTCCTTGAAGGGCTTGAGCCTGTGCGTAAGCGCCCAGGTATGTACATTGGTACTACAGGCTCTGAGGGACTTCACCATCTGATATGGGAAATATTCGATAACTCATGTGATGAGGCAATGGTCGGTCGTTGCAACGACATCGAAGTCGCGCTACTTCCCGATGGTTATATGCGCGTTGCTGATAACGGTAATGGTATACCAGTTGGCATACATCCAAAGACAAAAGTCTCAGCACTTGAAACCATAATGACCACACTTCATGCTGGAGGTAAGTTTAACAATGATGCATATAAATTTTCTGGTGGATTACACGGCGTCGGTTCTTCCGTAGTTAATGCACTTTCCGAATATGCCAAAGTTTTGGTGCATCAAAATGGTGGAGTATATATTCAAGAATATAAGGCAGGAAAGTCACTTGCCAAGGTTAAAAAAATCGGCACCACTGATGTACACGGTACTGTGGTACTTTTCAAGCCGGACATCACTATTTTTAAAGAAGGCATTGAATGGAATTTGGATAAAATTGTAAATCATTTGCGCCAGCAGGCATATTTAGTGAAGGGAACTCGTATGAGTGTTATTGACGCGCACACGGACAGTACGGCACTTAAGTACGAGCGTCTTTTCTTGCACGATATTTCTCTTGATGTTCAATCAATGTCTTTTTATTTTGAAGGCGGATTAAAATCACTCGTGGCATTTTATAATAAGCATCAAAAATCAGTACATAAAAATATATTTTATATAGAGAAAGAACAAGATAAAGTAACCGTAGAAATCGCCTTTCAATATGTCGATGATATTACACCGCGTATTACCGCTTTTGCCAATAATATCTATAACCCCGAATATGGTACACACGTAACCGGCTTTAAGGCGGCCCTTACTCGTTCTCTAAATAACTACGGACGTACTGCAAATCTTCTAAAAGAAAAAGATGATAATTTTACAGGTGATGATGTGCTAGAGGGTATCACAGCGGTAATTTCCGTTAAGATGCAAGATATTCAATTTGAAGGTCAGACAAAAAGCAAGCTTGGTTCCACAGAAGCTCAGGGTGCCGTAGCATCTGTGTTTGGGCAAGCGCTCTCCTCATTTTTGGAGGAAAATCCTGATGATGCACGTTCCATTATTAATAAGGTAATGCTTGCGCTCAAGGCACGCAGAGCTGCCAAAGCCGCCAAAGACTCGGTAATGCGCAAAGGTGCTCTGGAAGGTATGACACTCCCCGGTAAGCTCGCCGATTGTCAGGTGAAAGCACCAGAAGAGGCTGAGCTGTTTATTGTAGAGGGTGATTCTGCCGGAGGTTCAAG
>QIHV01000055.1 GCA_003229135.1 Candidatus Kaiserbacteria bacterium
GATGATTGGAAGTAAGTTTTTTTCGAACTCGCTCGTATGCTTCTTCGCGTTTCTCTGGTCCGAGTATTTTTGTAATAACTGGCTTACGCCCACGCGGCATTTGGTCGATGAGTGTTAAATCAAGATCGCCATAAATAGTGAGTGCTAGTGTCCGCGGTATCGGTGTTGCCGTCATAGAGAGTAGGTGCGGCGTGAGCCCATTTTTACGAGCAAGCTCTTGACGGTGTACTTTGCCAAAACGGTGCTGTTCATCGATGATGGCATATGCCAGTGTTTTGAAATTAAGTGATTTTTGTACGAGAGCGTGCGTGCCTATGACAATGGGGATTTCTCCATTTGCCACCCATTTCTGAAACTGTGCGCGCGAGATATGCGTGGATTTTTCACTGGTAATTTTTGAGGGAAATTTGCGACACCCACTGCCAGTAATGAGTCCAATTTGTATGGGGTAGTCTTTGAAAAAAGAAATGAATGTTTCAAAATGCTGTTTAGCGAGTATTTCCGTTGGACATAAGTATGCGACTTGCAGTGTTCCACTTTTGCGCCCAGGTGGGTGTGAAGTCGCCACGAGGTACGCGGTCGCTGCCGCAACCGCTGTCTTACCGCTGCCAACATCGCCTTCCAAAAGCCGCATCATCGGGTGTGGTTTTTCAAAATCACTTACAATAATGTCGATTGTACGTTGCTGAGCGTTTGTTATCGGAAATGAAAATGATGCTACGAAATTAACGAGTGCCTCACGGTCAACTGTAACTGGGAGTGATCTTTCATGTGCAGATACAAGTCGCCTTTGTGCCATTACAAGCTGAATGGCGAAGACTTCTTCAAAAGCAAAACGCTTCCGTGCTGCCTCGCTATTTTTCATCGTACGTGGAAGGTGTATCCATACCAGCGCGGTAGCGAGTGTGGGAAGATTGTACCTCTCCAAGAGTGTGCTTGAGAGTGCATCTTCCATATGCTCGTGCACACCCATGCCAAGGCACTTTTTTACAGCATGATAAATCCAGAGTGATGAAACACCCTTACTTTCCGAATATACAGGGTAAAGCATTTGGTCGTGTGTATCGGTTGCATCGGAGAAAAGTGTGTTGTGCACATCTTCGGGTTTTACGGGTGTGCGCTCAATTTCTGGATTGGCGAGATATATTTTTTCTGCTGTTCCTGCAATGCGTCCAGTTGCTTTCACAACCATTCCATCAGCTAGACTCTTGGCAATGTACGGTTGAGAAAACCAAATGATTTTAATTTTTCCGGAGGCATCTTCGAGCAATGCCTGCGCAATCGGTCGACGACTTTTCCACGCTTTGCGTGTTTCAGGTTTTCTGATAGTGCCATAAAGTGTTACGTCTTCGCCTGCTGCAGCGCCAGCGATAGTACCAGTTGGTCCTGCATTTTCGTAGCGCGCAGGGAAATGATAGAGCAAGTCTCGCACGGTTGCGATACCGAGTTTTTGCAGCGCTTGTTTTTGGTCAATGCGCAGGCGTGGAAAATGTGTAATAAGTAAATCAGTTTCTTTCATATCATTTGCAAGGAGTACTCATTGTCATAAAATCCAAAAAAGAGCGCTACCAAAAACAGGTAGAAGGAAAAGATAGCTCAACGAGCTTGCGAATAAAATTCCGAAACCATACACAAGTATTCGGGCAATGGTAACAGGTACTTCCCGAAAAATAATAAATTCTGCCGGAGTATTTTCTGTCGCATAATCATACATAAGTGTATTATACGGAACAAGCAAAAGTGCGCCAAAAAATCCAGCAGTTAGTGTAAGTGCATATAAGGCTATTTCTCCGTGCATAAAGAAAAATATCGTCCATATAATCATTGTGATTACGGCGCCAAAACGTAATAGGTGTATACGATTAAGCCTGTCTATATAATGTCCAATTAAGAGTATAAAGAGCGCACTTCCGGCACCCAAAAGTGAACCAATAAAACCAACTGAAAGGATACTCCCAAAAGTAATAAAGATGAATATAGGTAAGATGACTCGCCCAACATCCTCACGAATGTGCTCACCAATTTCTACAAATAAATATCGAGAATATTTTCGTGCAAGTGCCAAAAAACGCTCAAGTTTAAATTGTATCATCGGCTTACTATCCGGTAAATAAAAGAGTGCTATTGAAGATAAAGCATAGAGAACGGCGGTGATTATGATTAGGAGAGAAAAACCCCCATATATTGCAATAAAGCCACCCAATAGCGGTGATGCGATTGTAATAAGTTTTGGAAATGCTAAGAATTTCCCCACACTATTGCCCATATTTTTCTTTTGTGCGAGTGAGATAAAGAAAAGATGTAGCGGGTACCAATAAAAACCAACCGCAGCAGCATCAGCAAGCGCTATGACCAAAAGATATACGTGTGTGAACGGAAGTATGTATAAGAGAGCAAGGTATGTAAATTGAAAGGGTAAATAAAGTAATAAAGTTCGCTTGAGTCCGAATTCACGCGCAATAAAACTTGCAAATAAAAAGAAAAATAATGTCGCCGTAACGTATATGAGGTAATAGACAAATACTTGCGACACGGAGTAATGCAACACAAGAAAGTATATCGGAATAAATATACCGATGAGTGATATCGCAAAAATATGTAGCGAATGCATAATGTAAACAGCACTAAGAGTGTTTTTCATAGACTAATTGTTTCCGTATAATTTTGTGGATATACCATAAGACTTATTCTACCCCGAGAAGACAGTCACTTCACATATAGCGTATACTTCTTAATATGAGTAGAAAGACATTTATTTGGGGAGGACTTTTTA
>QIHV01000041.1 GCA_003229135.1 Candidatus Kaiserbacteria bacterium
CCTCCGGCCACGAGGCAAGATGTACACTTTCTGGGTCAGATTCAAAATGTACACTTTGGAAAATCTGCTCAGATATAAATGGCGTTAATGGTGCCATAAGCAACGAGAGGGTACGCAAAGTGGTACGTAGTGTTTTTAGTGCCGCTCGATCTCCAGCGCGCACGCGGTCACGGATACGTCGTACGTACCATTGTGACAGGTCTTCCAACAAAAGTGCGATTGCACGCGCACCTTCAAAAAGCTTATAGGAATCAAAAGCCGTGGTAACCATTTGTACCGTTTCTTCCGTACGCGCCTGTATCCACAGGTCAATTACTTGCAGCGCAGACGCTTCATTTGAAGTTTCATCTTTGAAAAGATCATAAAATCTTGCACTATTCTCAAACCATGAAAGTATCCTTACCATCTCACGTACCGTTTTTTCATCAAAACTCTTCGCCTCACCCGGCTGATTTACACTGTACATCCATAAACGCAAAGTATCGACGCCCCACCTGTCAATCGCTTCACCGGGATTAACGACATTCCCTTTTGACTTGGACATTTTCTGCCCATTTTCATCAAGTAAATGCCCGAGGCTGATGGCATTTTTGTACGGAGCGCCACGCCTCATAAGCGTACCCACGGCAAAAAGCGTATAAAACCAACCGCGAGTTTGGTCAATTGCTTCACTGATAAAATCTGCTGGGTAGCCGGGACCCTCAACCCATTCTTTATTTTCAAATGGATAGTGTTCGGAAGCAAAAGGCATTGCTCCAGAGTCAAACCACACATCAATAACTTCTGACACACGATGAAGGTCTTCTCCTTTCTCTCCAATCAATACAACATCATCAATATATGGTCGGTGCAGGTCAAGCTCATAATTTTCATTGTGCGGAAGTGGTGCAAAATCAAGCACGCCGTATTGGGCATTATCATATTGTAGATTTTCATACATAAGTATATTTTGTTCTTCGTTTATGTGCGATATACCCAATGCTATCAGTTGTGTTATCCATAACGGACCTTCGTGAGATACCAGAAGTATACGCTTACCGCTATGGTGCTCTTCAATCTCATACAAAAACTCAGCTATGCGACGACGTATAGCATTATGTGTCTCCCCGCCTGGTGGTGCTTTGGTAAACTTATCTTTTATAGTTGCAAAAAAAGCCTTCCATTTTTCATATGATTCTCCATCAAGCTCTCCAGCGTCTGTTTCGCGCAAACGCTCATCTGTTTGAATTGCATCTTTTGATATCCCCACTTCTTGAGCAACAATTTCTGCTGTTTCTCTCGTACGGGGAAATGGTGATGTAATAATAATATCAACACCTCCCTGTTTTTTTATTTCTTTCGCACTTTGCAATGCTTGCGCACGACCCGTCTCGGTAAGACTGTCTTTTCTGTGCGCGGAAAGTTCTGTGTCCACTGTTTCGGACACATTACATGTGGCGCATGATGAGATACGTATTTCCACTTCGTCGCATACGTTGTTTTAATTCTTCAATAGAACCAATGGTAATACGCTCACTGTTGTCAGTATTTTCCCATACAGGAAGTGGTGTTCCCCAATATCGCTCACGACTAATAGCCCAGTCCTTCGCTCCAGCAATCCAATCTCCAAAGCGCCCTTCACGAATATGCTCTGGCTCCCAGTGTACGTGTTTGTTTTGCGCAACCATTTCTCCACGCAAGTCTTGCATACGAATATACCACGAGTCACGTGCGTAGTAGATAAGAGGTGTCTTGCAACGCCAACAAAATGGATATGTATGTTCGTATTTTTCCTTAGAAAAAAGTGCATTCTTTTTAGCTAGATCCTTAATGATATCCACCGCGAGACCTTCATCTTTAACAAAACGACCCGTAAGAAAACCAGTGCCCGTAAGAAAAAGTCCATCCGGAGCAACGATATGCATTTTGGGTAGCCCGACTTTAGTACCGAGCTCGAAATCATCTTGACCATACATTACGGCAGTATGTACGATACCTGTACCTTCTTCAGTCGTTACAAATGGTGCTGAATATACTTTAAAAGCTTTTTTGAACTTTGATTCTTCAGTAGTGGTCGCGAGCTCGCGCATAAACGGATATATCGGTTCGTATTCCATACCAACAAGCTCACTCCCCAGCTGTTCTTTAATAATCGTATATTTACTGTTCTCACCAAGAACACTCTGCAGGCGCTCTTTCGCTAAGATAAAACGTGTCGGACTGCTAGTATCTTTATCTTTCTTTTCAATTGTTACGTATGTAATATCCGATCCAACCACAAGCGCTACGTTAGCTGGCAGTGTCCACGGTGTGGTGGTCCACGCAAGAAATGATGTGTTCTTTTCTCCCACCACTTTAAACCCAACTGTAACTGTAAGGTCTTTGACATCTGCATAACCTTGCGCCAACTCGTGTGATGAAAGTACCGTACCGCAACGCGTGCACCAAGGAACAATTTTATAATCTTTATACAGACGTCCATCGTGATTTATATATTTTAGAATTGACCAAACTGACTCCATATAAGTCGCATCATAAGTAAAATATGCCTTGCTTTGATCAACCCAATAACCAATACGCTTAGTAAACTTCTGCCATTCATCAATATATTTTAAAACGCTCTCGCGACATTTCTTATTAAATGCAGCGATGCCGTACCGCTCAATATCTTTCTTGCCTGAAAACTTGAGCTCTTTCTCTATTTCAAGCTCTACCGGCAGCCCGTGCGTGTCCCACCCAGCGCGGCGGCGCACATGATAACCACGCATAGTTTTATAGCGAGGAATGGCATCTTTGAATGCGCGTGCTTCAAGGTGGTGAAGGCTGGGGTGTCCATTGGCAGTTGGCGGACCTTCATAAACTATAAATTCCCCTTTGGGAGATAGCTTTTTAATTGATTTTTCAAATATGTTGTGTTTATCCCAAAATGCGAGAGTTGCTTCTTCGCGCCGAGCTATATCTGATTTTGATTGTTCACTCATTCTGTCTATCCTATCGCCTTATACGAAAAAAGAAAAATGCCCCGTATCAGTGCGGGACAGTGGAGGGGCACATCGGAATGTGCCCCTCTCGAAAAAACAATTTATATGTTAGGTGACTACCAGTGCATGCTTGAGTACGACACCCGCTGTGGCTTCCTTGGCCTTACTGGAGAGCGTACTTTTGGCGTTCGCTCTTTTGCATTAAGGTTCTTGTCAAGTCGTATCCTCGCATACACGGGCAATATTCCAGAAGTCCGAAAAACTTCCATATCCTTATGTATGCATTTACGGCGCCTCCTTTTAGAAAGAAGACAATACCCCTTATCACGCAGCGACGCGCGCATAAGGAATTTAAAAAGTGTACATTTTTGTTCAAAGCACACGCGCGCTAACACGTTGTTCCAGAACTCTTGAGACGGTTCTGTACTTTCTTTCTTCTTGCTCATAGACACCTCTATACCAATATGATCTGCTAAGAACCATATCACATATTTAGATATAAGCAATGTGCTACATTTTCCCCGGAGTTGGAATTCCCAGAAGTGTGAGCCCTCGCTGCATAGTTGTGGCAAATGCCAGTGCGAGAGAAAGTTTATGTGCTTCGTATTTTCCACCGATAATACGTTCTTGAGCATAAAATGTATTCCACGCCCCCGCAAGTTCAGTTAAATATGTGGTAAGAATGTTTGGAGAGGATGTGGCTTCGGCATGCGCCACAATATCCGGAAAACGTACTATAAGACGTGTAATTTTATATGGTTTATCTGGTATGTTTTGCATGAGAGCAGTATTAGTAATTTTCTTTTTTGCCTTGGTTGCTGCATGTAATATGGAATGAGCGCGTACGAGTGCGTATTGCAAATAAGGACCCGAGTCACCATCAAGTGAAAGTGATTTCCCAGAGTCAAAAATGATGTCGGCGCCTGGAGATTGTCGAAGCACCATATACTTCACAGCACCGATTGCAACTTGTCGTGCGATTATTGGATTGGTATTTTTTTTAAGTGTCTGTGTAATTACACTTTCAAGAAGTGCGGCTGCTGTAATTGTTGTACCGCCACGTGATGACATTTTGCCGGTAGT
>QIHV01000072.1 GCA_003229135.1 Candidatus Kaiserbacteria bacterium
TTCCCTGCGTGCGCAAGTGATTCTTTCGCAAGTTTTTCTTTAGTAGATCGACTATTACGATATCCCTTTGCACGTGACAGTACATTTTTGCGGCGTGTGAGAGATGTTGTTCCTCCTTTTACTCGTGGCATATATAGATAGTATTAATTATATAAAATTATGTACCTGGAAGGAAACGGCGACGGGTACGCTGTCCAAGTGTGAGCGTGGTAACGTGATTTTTTGCACGAGTTTTGTTGCCGGACTCTTTCGCATTAAAATGATTCTGACCGGGCTTGCGTACAACAAGCTTCCCGTGTTTGGTAACACGAATTCTCTTTGAGAATGACTTGTTAGTTTTCATAATTTTTTAGTTGCTATTTCAGGCATCATTTTATCGTTATCCTGTCGTTCTCGCTGTAATGAGGTCGCTTTATCACGCTCAATGACAGTCGCATAACCCTTAGGGCACTTAGTAATCGGATCGCTAACCTTAAAATCGTACGGTATGAGAAGTAAAAACTTCTCAAGTCGAGTTTTCAAGAACTCAGCGCCCATTCCCTTGTAACGACCTTTTAAAAAAAGCTCTGCACGTACGCGGTGTCCCTCAGAAAGCCACAGTGCAGCCTTTTTCGCCTTTAGGAACATATCATTTTCACCTGTACCTACTTTAATCTGAACTTCTTTAGTCTCAGAAATTTTAGCTTTCGCCTTGGCAGCACTCTTCTTTTTACTCTGCTCGTATTGAAATTTACCATAATCCGTCACTTTCGCAACGGGCGGCTTGGCGCCAGGCGATATTTCAATCAAGTCTAGTTTGGCGGTCTTTGCGGCCTCCAAAGCATCATCAAGAGAAATAACACCAAGGTTTTCACCCTTGGCACCAATAACGCGAAGTTCTTTTGCACGAATCTCGCGATTAATCCGTGTCTTTTCAATTCGAGTGTATTTATTCAAAGCGAGTTTCTCAATTTTATCACAATAACCCGACATCGCAACACATTATATTAACTGTATATAACTACGCTTACTACTTGGAGTCTATAAAGGCGGCTCGCAAAAATTATGATGTCGTGTACTGTTTTGATATATGCCAGGTATAGTCAAAATTGATTCGGCCACATTTATCAAAGGGATTGTCGGAACTAATAATATCCTTACAGATAAAGTACCAGAAATTGCTTTTGTTGGGCGCTCTAACGTTGGCAAGTCGAGTCTTATCAATTCACTCGTGAATCGTAAGAGTCTAGTGAAGGTGGGTAAAAAGCCGGGTAAAACTACGGAAATAAATTTCTTCTCGATCAATAATAAAAAACTTTATTTTGTTGACCTACCAGGTTACGGATATGCAAAAACCCCGCCTAAGCAAAAAAAGAAAATAGAAAAACTTATATTATGGTATCTAATGTATGCCAACGCCCCATTGCAAAAAGTTGTGCTTATCCTAGACGTAAAGGCCGGACTTACAGATTTTGATAAAGAAATGATGCACGTACTGCGTGAGCAAGGGCACCCATATTTACTCGTTGCAAACAAAGTAGATAAACTAAATCAAAAAGAATTATTAATGCGGCTTCGTTCTATAAAAAAGGACGCACGTGAGGCGGTGGTCTTTCCGTACTCATCACTTACGAGAAAAGAAAAACCTTCTCTTTTACAAGAAATACTTAAAATCATTTAAATACTTGGGAAGTCAGACTTTCAAATACAACTATCCAATTTTGCGATATTTTTTGTGAGAACCACTGACAAACGGATTATCGCGGATATAAAAACGCCACGGAAGCTCGGTGCCTTTTGTAATTCCGATGCGCGCTGAAGTGCCGATGGCTTCCGGCGCCAAATCAGATGCATCGTATAGTGCGAAGTCTCCTGCAACTGGCGCGTTATTTTCTCGCAAATCAATTCCAAACGCCTGACAAAATTTTGCCGGCCCCGAGCACAAGGATATGGGAAAGTCAGACTTTCCCAAGTGGGGTTTTTTCAAAGATTTCGTACGGCGGCGTTTCATTAGCGACAGTCCTTCTGTGGGTTCAACTGCACGGATCAATACTGCACCGATGCTATTTCTATTGGTGGTGATATTTGTGCAGTAGTGCATACCGTAGGTAAAATAAACGTACCAATGTCCATAGGTGTCGCGCATCGCCGCGCTCTTTTTTGTGATGCGCACTGCGTGCGATGCGGGGTCTATCGTGTACGCTTCTGTTTCAACGATAATTCCAGTACACGAGCCCTTGCGCACGATTTTCCCAAGGAGTTTTGGTGCAATCTCTACTGCATCACCAGCAAACCATGAATGGGGCAGCGTGCGAAGACGTATATCATTCATGTATTTGTGTGGGACGGGAAAGAACCATCTCGGCTCGCCCTTTGTACGAAGTAAGCATACCAGACACGGTAATCATTTTTCCTTGATAGCTTGTCAGTGAGCCAAATTTTGATTTATCACTGGCAAATATAACTGCAGAGAAGGGGCACGCCCCATAGCTCACACAGTAATCAAAAAAAGTTGTACCGGAGTGAGATGTGTAAACATCGATAACTGCACCGCGTACTGAGGCAGTTTTGCCGATATATTTTGATGCCTGGGTGTAATTTATAGTGTCAGAAACGTGTCCACTGTGCGCAGCACTTTGTGGTGTGCCACTCGAGTCAATAACGCTTGCTGAGTTTGTCGCCAGTAGACGTTTTAAAATATTTTCGTAAACACCGTGCAGTGCAG
>QIHV01000042.1 GCA_003229135.1 Candidatus Kaiserbacteria bacterium
TCTTTAAAAATTTGTGGTGGTGGTTCGATAGGAGCAATAGTTACTGCGGAGAACGGCCGCGAGCCCGCACCATCAATCATAAGCGAGAGATAAATCTGTGCAAAACCAAGATTTACCAAATCTTCTTTTGTAAATTCTGGAAGAAAAACTGTCTCCAATACCTCAGCATCAAATGGCCCAACTCGAAAGGCAATGGTGGTACCGACGTTACCAAAGACCGCGTCGCGCACACCTTCTTCCATCTGTTCAATGTATTGGTGCGCAATAACTAAATTAAGTTTATATTTTCGTGCCTCAGAAAGTATTTCGGCGAATGTTTCATTTGCAAAATTCTGAAACTCATCTACATAGAAATAAAAGTTTGGTAGCTGCGAGAATGAGGATCCAACAATATCTGCACGACTTATAGCGGCCAGAAAGATACGAGTTGTAATCATAGAGCCTATAAGCTGCATATTCGTATCACCAACCAATCCTTTAGATAAATTAATAATGAGTATCTTTTTTTCATCCATCATCTCTCGAATATCAAATGATGATTTTGGCTGACCAATAATATTTCTAATGAGAGGGTTACTTGTGAATTGACCAATTTTATTTTGAATGGCAGGTGTCGCATCTTGTGTATAACGGTCAGTGTATCCAGCAAACTCTTTTGTCCAAAAATCCTTAATGAGCGGGTCTTTTACATTATCCACAACACGTTTGCGATACGCCTTATCGGTGTACATACGGTTAACTCCAAGCAGCGTTGCACCCGGGTATTCCAAAAGAGCAAACAGTGTATTACTCAAAATATATTCCATACGTGCGCTCCAGGCATCCACCCAGATTTTCTTGAAAGTTGCCATAAGCCCAGAAACAACGAGGTGGCGTTTATCATATCCAACATCCTCCATAACATTAAATGCGATAGGATGTTCCATATCGAATGGAGCAAAATATACAACATCGTCAATACGGTCTTTAGGAATATATTCCAAAATTCTTTCCACGGTACCACCATGCGGGTCAATGAATGCTAGGCCTTCACCATTTTGAATGTCCTGAATTGCCATATTTTCCAGCAATGTAGACTTGCCCATACCCGTCTTACCAATGATGTACATATGTTTGGTGCGGTCTTCTTGTTTAATACCAAATGGTACATGCTTTCCTCTCGCATCCGTTGCGGCGAAATATGTTACGTGTTCCGAATTTTCCATTGTATATAAGTATACCGCAACCAACACCCACCGTATTGAATATGTCACACACATTTTTTGTGTGGTAGAAAACGTCTTATTACACTACGCTATCGGTGATGGCTCGTGAGGAGGTTCAGTATCGTGATTATCGACAGGCCGCTCTGATTCCGGTTGTGTTGGTTGACGTGTAATTGGCATATGTCGTGCGCGAAGTAATATCCCAGTACCAAATACTATTAGTCCTAGTACTGCAAATATATATGCATACCATGAGGACGGAAGCCCGAGAAATGGTGTAATGGTGATGAAGAAACCGGCAAGAATTATTGTACTTTCAGCAGACATAGTAATGATTATTAGGCGAATTATCTTTTAGTGTATCAGGACTCTATAATAACAACAAATTCCCCCCGCACTTCATCTTGATGTTCAGCAAAGTAGCTAGAAACCTCTCTAGCACTCCCTGTTACTACCGATTCATGTATTTTAGTAAGCTCACGCGCCACGACAACGCGGCGTGTCGGTTCTAAAACCTCGGTAAGCGATGCGAGGGCTTTTTCTATACGGTATGGAGATTCATAAAAAATAACAGTGTAGTCACTAGCGGCTATTTTTGTAAAAAGTGTTTTACGCCCTTTTTTATGCGGTAAAAATCCAAGAAATAAAAACTCTGACGGTAATATGCCCGCAATCGATACGGCCGCTGTAAGTGCTGATGGTCCTGGAATAGTTTCAATTTGTACCTCGGGTAATTCGTGGCGTACAAGTGTAACTAATTCACTACCTGGATCTGAAACTCCTGGAGTACCGGCATCAGTTACAAGCGCTACATTTTTATTTTCTGAGAGGAGTTCCACAATGCGCGCGCCTGCGGCGCGCGCATTGTGGAGATGGAAAACCAAAAGTGGTTTTTTAATTTTATAGTGTGCAAGTAGCTTACTGGTTACACGCGTGTCCTCACAAGCAATTACATCCACATTCTTGAGCGTCTCCAAAGCGCGGAGTGTTATGTCACCCAAATTCCCAATTGGTGTCGCTACGATAGAAAGTGTTCCCATATGAATTACATTATCTTACATAGCCCGAGTGTGCCATACCCCCATAAATATCAATAAGAACAAGGGTGTCTGACACTTTTAAATAAGTTTATAAATATCACCCGCGCCCATGGTGATAATGGTGTCGCCCGAGCGTGTGTGTTGTTCCAGATATGCAGTGATATCATCAAACGAGTCTATGGCACGTGCGAGTGTACCAGTTTGCGCGATGCGCTGCGAGAGTATTTTGTTTGAGATGGTACCGTCATCTTTTTCGCGAGCTCCGTAGATGGGCGCAATAACAACATCATCTGCATCGGAAAATGCGTGTGCAAAGTCATCAAGCAGGTCACGAGTACGGCTGAAAAGGTGCGGTTGAAAAACAACGAATATTTTTCCTTGTGTTTTGGCGCGCAACGCTTTTAGCGTTGC
>QIHV01000022.1 GCA_003229135.1 Candidatus Kaiserbacteria bacterium
CAGCATTTCTGCACAACATCGATACATATCTGGCGCACTCAACTACGAAACATTATGCAGTTGGTACTACTTCAATATTGCCAACAAACAACGCACTTGTTGCCAGACTGTGGTTCAAGTTTTACGACATTGGGCACCGTATCACCAAAACGTCGTACTCGATGTTTATGGTTCGAAAAGAAGTGCTAAATATTGTACAGCGATTTGATGAGACGCTAAGTAGTGCGGAAGACCTAAAAATGATAGGCGAAGCACGTAAACACGGACATTTTTTCTTCTTTAAGACAAATACTGTTGTAACATCAACGCGGCGTTTTGAACAAATTGGCTGGTCTAAGGTTTTTATAGTGTGGGTCATAGCTGCATGTCTACCGGAATTTATTCAACGGCGTATTAAATATAAAGTCGTTGGATAATATGGAATTAATCATCGCTAACGGCATAGGGGCACTTGCTGGCTGGCTTGGAAGCCACCAACAGGAAGCATACATTATTCTTTTTCTCGGAGCATTTTTTGAAACACTCATAGGTCCGAGCTTTTTCATTCCTGGTGAAATCTTTTTACTTGCCGGCTCTATTCTCGGCGGTACTTACGTGCTTAACATCTGGTATGTCGCACTTGCGCTTTATTCAGGTGCACTTCTCGGAGACAACTCGAGCTATTTTATCGGATACCGTTCCAGTGGAACAATTTTCAAAGAGGGTAGACGCATCTTTAATCCTGAAAATTATAAAAAAGGTGCGGCATTTTTTAGCAGATATGGAAATAGGGCAATTTTTCTGGCACGTATTTTAGGACCACTTTCGTGGATAACTCCGTGTCTTGCTGGTGTATACCGTGTTCGATACTCAACCTTTCTCATATACAATACGCCGGGTATTTTTGTAGGTATTGGTGAATTTCTTATTGTTGGCTATTTCTTCGGCAATCAATATCAAACGATACTCAACATTATTCAATACTATTTTCTCATCATAATAGTTATAGTTATTGCCATTTTTGCTATTTATTGGTTCTGGAGAACAAAATATCAAAACCCCCTGCCGTACCCGATTCTGAAAATTAGCTAATACGTACTTATGAGGTATACTTTAACCATACGACTTCTATGAAAATTAGTTTCGTCATTCCCGCCCATAACGAGGAAAAGCTTTTGGGAACATGTCTTACATCTATAAAGCGTGAAATAGCACAGACTAAGTGTGACGCTGAAATAGTTGTTGTTAACAATGCCTCGACAGACAACACTCGCAGTGTTGCTCTTCAATTTTCACAAGTACGTGTCGTTGATGAGAAACAAAAAGGACTGGTCTTTGCCAGGCGTGCCGGTTTCTTGGCATCGAGTGGCGAGCTAATAGCAAATGTTGATGCTGATACAGTTTTGCCACGTGGTTGGCTTGCCACCGTCATACACGAGTTTGAAACACGTACTAATATGGCTGCGCTCTCAGGTCCATATATTTACTACGACTTATCATTTTACCGTCGCGCTAACGTACGTGCATTTTATTTGGTGGGATATGCGGCACACCTTGTAAATCAAAACTTACTTAGAGTTGGTGGAATGTTACAAGGTGGAAATTTTGTCGTACGGCGCAGTGCAATGATTGCAATTGGCGGTTTTGATACATCAATTGCATTTTATGGTGAAGATACGGATCTGGCACGACGTCTCGTCAGAGTTGGTGACGTACGCTTTACGTTTAAGCTTCCGATGTATACTTCCGGTCGCAGAATTGCAGAGGAGGGAATGGCTCTTTCCGGATATCGGTACACAATTAATTTTCTATCAACCACTTTTCTCAAACACCCTGTCACAACAAAATATACTGATATACGGCAATAATATATACCGATATGTTGCATTTGTGTCCAGTCTGCTATATAGTTCTCGCAATCCCCGTGCGGGGATTTTAACTTCGAAATGACAACAATCAATCAACTTTCCAGACACCACAGAAAGAGTAAAACTAGCAAGACCAAAGTTGTGGCTCTTTCGCGTGGTTTCAATTCCAAGAAGAACAGCCCTACGTATTATCCCTCGCCTTTTAAGCGTGGCGTATGTACTAAAGTAACTACGAAAACTCCTCGCAAACCAAACTCCGCAATTCGTAAAATCGCACGTGTACGGTTGACTAACGGTATGGAAGTTACGGCTTACATTCCTGGTGAGGGACACAATTTGCAAGAGCACTCGGTTGTACTTTTGCGCGGCGGTCGTGTGAAAGACATTGGTGTGCAGTACACGGTCGTACGTGGGAAGCTTGATGCTGCTGGTGTTGAGAAACGTAATCGTAGTCGTTCACGTTATGGCACTAAAAAACCAACATAATAATTTTTTGTATGCGACATCCTATTAAAAAACCGCACACATGGAAACCTGACCTAAAATATAAGTCAGAGACTCTTACACGTTTTATAAATACAATAATGTGGGACGGTAAAAAAGATACTGCGCGTAAAATCGTTTATGATGCTCTCGAGATTATCAAAAAAAATGAGCTCGACCCTTACGAAACATTTGAAACAGCAATTCGCAATGTTTCGCCACTTATGGAAGTGCGCTCTCGTCGTGTTGGCGGAGCCAACTATCAGATACCGCGCGAAGTACCACAGCAGCGTCGTCTCGCCTTGGCATTTCGTTGGCTTATCAATGGTGCTCGTTCAAAAAAAGGAAAGCCAATGGCAGAGAAGCTTGCAGATGAGTTGCTCCTTGCTGCGAAAAATGAAGGTGATGCCGTAAAGAAAAAGGATGATATGCACAAAATGGCAGAGTCGAACAAGGCATTTGCACATTTTGCGTGGTAGTTGACTTGGCGCGTTTGTTATTGTAGAATAGCTCTGGAATAGACGGGGTTTTTCTTTTTGGGTTTCTTTTCTTTTGTAGGAGGATTTGTGATGGATGATATAGAAAATGAACCTAACGCCTTGGGAGGAGTTAGGTTGGTGGTTGATATAAAAAAAGAAAGTTTCGGTAATGAGCCTATAATTGATGCGTTCTCGGTGGTAGTAACAAACACCAATTTTGATGGAGTGTTTATGAACCGGTACTCTCGAGAGAGACTTGTTCCTTTCCTTCGGGGTATTACCGTCGCCAGCTCGCTTATGGGTTTCTCGGTGGATATCCCTGATATTCCTTAAACCTCACAAACTCGCGCCGAAGGCGCGGGTTTACTGTTAGCCCTAGGCGAAAGCGTAGCTTTCGCCTAGGGCTAACAGCACAAGCGCCACATAAATATTTGATATAATATGTGTATGACTTTCTCACTCACCAGTAGTGCCTTTTCTGAAGGAGAGCACATTCCAAAAAAGTATGCTTGTGATGGAGATAATGTTTCGCCACCGCTTACGTTTAGTGGTGTACCAGAGGAAACAAAATCACTCGCGCTCATTATGGAAGACCCAGATATTCCAAAAGAGCTGTATCCAAATGGTGGTACGTTTGATCACTGGGTGGTTTTTAATATGCCGGCGGGTACAGCCGAAGTGGCGGAGGGTACAACCCCACCGGGAACTGGCGGTGTAAACAGCACTGGCAAAATAAAATCGGCTACACTGGCCCTTGTCCGCCTGCACAATACGAACCAAAAGAGCATCGGTATTTCTTTCATCTATATGCACTCGATACAAAACTCACACTCAACAAAGGCGCCACAAAAGATGATGTCCTTGCCGCGGGTACTGGGCACGTTTTGGCAGTTGCCGAGCTTATGGGTAGATACTCCAGAGCATAGCGCCGGTATTGCATTTTATGTAGTTTAGATTATGCTTC
>QIHV01000071.1 GCA_003229135.1 Candidatus Kaiserbacteria bacterium
GCTCATAGTAACGAGCGGAGGTGGCGGAGGTGGCGGAGGTGGAGGTGGCGGAGGTGGCGGAGGTAGCAAACCACCAACAATTACTTTAACTCAGCTAAGTAAGCCAACTCCCCAGCCACTGGCATTTGTGTATCTTTCACAGATTCCATACACTGGTCTGGACCTAGGCACTTTTGGTACCATTGTGTATTGGTTGGTACTGATTCTCTGGAGTCTTGCATCGGCATACATAATACTTTTTATTGCTATTCCATTTATTATTCGTAATATACGAGTATTTGGTGTTCGTGTACGCGAAACACTTAATGAGCATTCATATAAAACTACAGTACGCACCATCCCGATGGCAGTACCGCGGCCGATATTGCACACACCGACCGTACCAGTTAAAAAACACGCGCCCGAAACGCCAAGTCTCTCTTATAATAGTTTCCCTTGGTTTTCACGGGACGAGGTTCTAAAAGTAGAAGACATTGTGAAAGGGCTCTCGCGCACCACGGCAATACCGGAGACTTCCAACGTACAATTCACAAAACCACGGGAAAATATATCTGAAGCAGGTATACTATCTGAACAGGATATGACTAAACCAAGAGATATTGAGCAGCCTAAACCACAGCAACAAGTGGAAGAAACTCTTTCGCAAGACCATAAGGTAATTAATAGACATATAACAACCGAGACGCGAGGATTCCTAGCTGCCCTATTAGAGGGAGACCGTACGGCAGTATTTGTAACGCTGCGCCAAGTAGAGCGTGGTGGGGGAAGTGTCGAGCATTTTATAATTGATGTCGTGTGTGCGTTGGACGACGCCTATCGCGCGCGTATTGACAGCGCGGTGTGTGACCCGGATATTATGAGACTCTCAGCGAAGTATCAAACACCAGTTCTTGAGCAATTAATTGCCACACTCACCACGGCTATTGATTCAAGTTACTCTTCAGATATTACCGGCGCAAAACTTGCACTCACTCGCGTACTCTCTTTCATTGGCGCATAACACCAATGTGGTGTAAATAGACACACACACCGCAACCAAAAGGTTGCGGTGTGTGTAGGACAGAGCTATATACGCTCAGTAATTTCTTTTGTAATACGCTTAATGAAATTTTCTTCACTCATTGCGCCGAGTTTGCCATAGTCGCGGCTCTCTACCGACACAGTCTTGTCGGAAATTTCCTGGTCTCCTATTACCAGAACATAAGGAAGTTTTGCTTTTTTAGTATTTCGTATTTTCTTTCCCAATGACTCGTTTGTATCATCAACATCAGCGCGCACATTCGCATCGAGAAGTTTTTTGTGTATTTTGCGTGCGTAGATAATATGCTTTTCAGAAATTGGTAGTATGCACACTTGCACTGGTGCGAGCCATGTGGGGAATGCGCCAGCATAATGCTCAATAAGGAGTCCCATAAAACGGTCGGGAGAACCTACGAGTGCACGATGAATCATTACAGGCGTCTGTTTTGAACCATCTTTATCGGTATATGTAAGTCCAAATCGACTTGGCATATTAAGATCAAGCTGAATGGTGGAAATTTGCCATTGTCGTCCTATGGCGTCTACCGCCATAATGTCCATCTTTGGACCATAGAAAGCCGCCTCCCCAAGTGCTTCTTTGTGCTTTATGGATTTCTCTTTTAGAAGCGTGCGCATAATATTCTCTGATTTTTCCCACATAGTATCTTCACCGATATATTTTTCTCCCTTTTTTGGGTCACGAAGTGAGAGCCGCACCCAGTAGTCAATATGATATGTAGTGAGCGCTTTTTGAATGGCGCCAAGAACATTTGTAAGTTCTTCCTCAACCTGATCTTCACGACAAAAAATATGGCCGTCATCTTGTGAAAAAGCACGTAAACGTATCAATCCTGAGAGTTCACCGGGACGTTCGTCGCGATACAGCGTGGCAAAGTCAGAGAAACGAACGGGGAGGTCGCGATAACTGCGCAGCTCCGATGCATAAATTTGCGTATGTTGCGGACAGTTCATTGGTTTTAAAAACATTTCATCTTTAACATACTGGCTATGTACAGTGAACATATCTTCTTTGTATTGGTCGTAGTGTCCTGAAATCTTAAAAAGTTCCCCTTTATTTATATTGGGAGTATGTACCTCACCAAACCCCAGTTCATCATTCAGCTCTCGTGAGAAACGTATGATTTCTGAACGGATGATATTACCTTTTGGGGTAAAAAGCGGCATTCCACTACCAACAAGATTGGAAAAGACGAGCAGTCCTTGTTCCTGTGCAATCTTTCTATGGTCACGTTTTTTTGCCTCCTCTCGTTGCTCCTGATATTTCTTTAGGTCATCTTTGGTATCAAATGCCAATCCATAAATACGTGTGAGCATAATATTATTTTCATCTCCTCGCCAATAAGCGCCAGCAATACGATCAAGCTTAAATGAATCCATGCTAATATTCTCAGCGGGGTTTTCACTGTGCCCTCCACGACACAGGTCACTAAAATTACCAGCAGTGT
>QIHV01000049.1 GCA_003229135.1 Candidatus Kaiserbacteria bacterium
CTATTCCTACGATAATTCCTATATATGCAAAAAGTCGTGCGCTCATGGTTTTGAGGTGGTTACGTTGTTTTTAGTACCGGTTGTGGTTGCTGTGGCGGAAGTGGTTGTGGCTGTTTGAATTGTTGTCTTTGGGACAGTATTTGCAGTAATGATAGCGGAGAAATTCTGAACCAGCGTGTTACTGAGTGTGGTTTTGAACTGGAATTCAACGGTACCATTCTTTTTAAGTGAGAGCCCTGAAAAGACAGTATCGGAAAAATTATTATTACTCTTTAGTTCTATCGCCTGTGCTGTAAGTGCCTGAAAATCCGCAGCAATACCGTTAACGTGTAATGTTGCCGGTTTCCCATAATGTAAGCCCCGTAAGTGAAACTTTCTTTACAGTGAGAGACTCCAACAAATCGAATACTCGCGATACGGTTAGGTGTCCATTTAGAAGTGTGTTCGTTGAAGAAAGTTGGTCACGTAAATGAACAAAATTATATACGGTGGACTGATTAATTGTTTTTTCTATTTTGTGTAGTTGTGCTTGCCTGCCAGCAAGTTGTCCATCTAAACTTTTTTGATATATAAAGATGCCGCCACTTATCAGTATGGCAATGATAAATATCCCTAATGAAGAAAATAGAAATGCCCCAAGAAGATCAATATGGGTCGGATGCGTAGAAGAAGATTGCATCTGTGCATGCGGAACAAAAGAGGTTGGTACTTCGGAAGGAATTGGCATACAAGTATATTTGTTAATAATTATACTGGTACTTGTGCACTGTTCCTAGTCAAGTTATGCACAGATACGTAAAATGTGTGAGTGGTACTTACCTACGACATCTCTTCGAGTTTACGTAGAGCCACACCAACGGCAACAGAAAACTCCGGGCCGATATTTTTTAGTACTGGACGAATAAACTCAGGTGCCTGAGTTTTTGCAAAAGGAGCGGCAATACGTGTTTCAACTGAAAAGAATGTTTGTGCATAGGTGCTAAGCTCTTTTGTAACCCCCCCACCACCTGTAAGTACGATAGATGCAACTGAGCGACGGTGTGCCGTTTCAAATTGTGTTAAGACACGCTTCGCTTCGGTAAATATTTGAGAGAACACATTTTCAATTGCGGTACTCTGTGAATCTCCTTTTTCTCCAGAAATTCCTATTTTCTTTTTTAACTGCTCAGCCTGTGCGATGTCCACACCAGACGATACCGAAATGGAGCGAGTTACATCTTGTCCTCCTTGCGATATGGCATGTGACACATCAACAACATTTCTCTCAACAATATAAACTTTTGTAGAAGCTGCACCGATGTCAATAATCATAACCGGCTTCACCGGCTCGTCGATAACGGACCGAATAGTGCTAAAAATTTCTATTTCATAAAAAGTAGCCGCAAGTTTGGCCTTTTGCACCACACTTTCAAGAAGTTTAAGTTCGTTGTTGTGTACGGCGATAAGTAATACATTTATATCTTTCGGTTTTGTATTTGCTGATTTTGTTTGTGCCTCCGTACTGGCATCCGGAAGAATAAACCAATCCAAATGAACTTCATCAATCGGTACTGGAATATATTTACGTGCTTCCAGCTCAATAATTGTTTTTTGTTCTTTAGGGTCGTTACGACGTGGTAATTTAATAAAAATTAAAAGAGAGCGTGATGATGGGATGGAAACACCACAATCAACCGTTGTTACATTAGACTCATGCAAAAGGTCGGTGAGTGTTTTTCCGATTGTATCTGCTGGCAGGTTTGTAGCTTGCCCGATTTCCACACCACCATAAGGACCGAGAGCCAGTTCACCATATGTTTCGAGTACGATTGCGCCGTGTTTTTTTCGTAGTTGTACGACCTTAAGCGATGAGGAGCCGATGTCAATACCGAGTGCGCTCTTGTCTTTTTTATTACCAAATAGATTTCCAAAGAAACTCATATGGTCAATACTAACACGGTCTTATACACTGTAGGAAAGTTATGTTATTTCTTACACGTCTTTCTGATATTCTTTTTCCACCACGTAGTGATGAAGAGATCGTTCGTACCATAAACAAAGATACCTTGTCGGCTATGGTGTCGCTAAATACCGTACGGCAATGCCATCCGAACGCTACCGCGCTTTTATCATTTTCTCACGCGCAAGTACGAGCACTCATACACGAAGCAAAATATCATGAAAATATGCGAGCTTTTGAGCTTCTTGGATATTTACTCTATGACTACCTTACAGACATTATGTCGGAAGAAGGATTTGGCAAGGTTGTACTTGTGCCACTGCCACTCTCAGCCGCGCGCTTCAAAGCGCGCGGCTACAATCAATCTGAGGAAATAGCAAAACGCGCGACTTGTACAACTGTTGCACTTGCGACAGACCTGCTTGTGCGTGTGCGCGACACCGCTTCGCAAACCACACTCTCGCGAGCAGCGCGAGTAGAAAATGTGCGCGGCGCCTTCGGCGCCGCGCACAAACTCGACCCATCCACCACTTATTTACTTTTTGACGACGTGCTCACCACCGGCGCAACAATGCAATCCGCAATTGATGCACTCATAAGTGCCGGTGCACTACACATACTCCCTCTCGCACTAGCGCACTAAACATTTAAGTATGTGTAAGTGAGCGCAAGCAACAAGGAAACCGTTAGCTTCAGGGTGTGCGCGGTTTTCTTCGTTGCTGGAGCGGGCTGAACCGTTAAGTAGTTAGATGAGCGCAAGCAACAAGGAAACCGTTAGCTTCAGGGCGTG
>QIHV01000019.1 GCA_003229135.1 Candidatus Kaiserbacteria bacterium
GGCACACACGGGACACAAACGCTATTCGGGAGAACCGTATTTTATACACCACGCAGCAGTGGCAAAACAGTTAGCAGAGATGGGGCTCGATGCACCAACGGTTGTCGCAGGGCTTTTGCATGACACACTTGAAAAAACCGATACGAGCGAAGAAGATATAAGCCGTGAATTTGATAAAAACGTACTGTTTCTTGTGCAAAGTGTAACTAAACTTGGCAAACATAAGTATCATGGTGCAGAGCGCCACGCCGAATCTCTACGACGTTTTTTAGTTGCAACTTCTGCCGATGTTCGTGTATTAGTTATCAAGCTTCTTGACCGCTATCACAACATGACAACACTCGAGCATCTTCCCGAGTACAAACGTAAACGTGTTGCTCTTGAGACGGTGGAAATCTATGCTTCTATTGCAGATCGTCTTGGAATGGGTAAATTAAAACGTGACCTCGAGGATCTTGCATTCCCACATATAGATTATGATGCGTATCAACACACACTTGAAGTGCGCAAACTCAAAAGTAAAGAAACTGATGATGGTTTAGTGAAGGTAAAAAAACGACTTCAACGCGAGCTCGCACGAAAAGGATTTTCTGACTTTCGTACAAACATTCGTATAAAGGGTTTGTGGAGCTTACACCAGAAACTTAAACGTAAACATGATGACATTACAGAAATTCACGATATTGCCGCACTACGTATTATTGTTCCGGCAACTGATATTTGCTATCGTGTGCTGGGTGTTGTTCACACTCTTTGGAAACCACTCCCCGGAAATTTCAAAGACTATATCGCTTCTCCAAAGCCAAACGGCTATAAATCACTTCATACAACGGTTGTAACAAGTGATGCTGGCATTGTTGAAATACAAATACGAACTGAAGAGATGCACCGTCACGCACAATTTGGCATTGCTTCGCATATATCATACAAAGCACTTGGGAAAGGAGCATCAAAAGGAGCATCTGAGCGTTTTTCATTCTCTTGGATTCGCAGTCTAATGCCAGCCCTGCCACACCTTTCAAAAAAGAATACTAATGCCATACCTATGGTAAAAAATTTACCAGCCCCTTCAACACCTTACTGGCTTACAGAGCTTGCAAATAACAACGCAACAATTGCCGGTACGGAAGACTTTATTACAGGACTCAAAGAGGATTTCTTTTCATATCGTGTATTTGTTTTTACACCACAAGGTGACGTAATCGACCTACCAACACAATCAACACCTTTAGATTTTGCATATGCCATACATAGCGATGTTGGCAATCACTTGCAAGGAGCAAAAGTAAATGGAAAACTAGTATCGTTTGGTACAGTACTTAACAATGGTGATATTGTTGAAGCTGTTACACGCCCTACTGCACACCCAACCATAAAATGGCTTGATAACGTGCGTACATCACTTGCTCGTAAACATATTCGTATTGAACTTGCAGAAATTAACCGTACTACACAGCCAGTGCCCATGATACGCAAACAAGAAAAACGTAAAATACGTGGCAAAATTATACGTCGGAATACAAAAAGATAATGGCTTTGATACTATACGGTAAAATTATGTACCGAGTATAAATCATCATCTGGGTCTTCTGTTAAGTCACCTGTACATTGTTTTTCTTCTGCAATATCATTAACTTCATCAACTATTAATTTATCGGGCAGTGTCGGAGTGGCTTGGTCTGTTTCATTCTCTGTGATACTACCTTCTATTATTTTATCTTCCGCAACACCGATTGATTCCTCAGGTATTGTTATCGTTGTTTCTTCAATAATCGTTACATTCGGGGAGGCAGCTTGATTTGAACCCTCTTTATGTGGCACAGATGCAGATATTTCATCATGTGTGGCAAATACTTGTGCGATATGCGTTAGGTCTTCTGGTGAGAAAAACTCAATTAGAAGTCTTCCTGTTTTATTTGGGCGATTCTCTATGACAACACGCGTGCCAAGAGTCTCGGTAAGGGCTTTTTCAAGCTCCATCATTTCTTGTGTTTTATTATGTTTACGAATCTTATCGGTGGCAATGCGGCGTGCGAGCTGCTCTGTGACACGCACGGAAGTTTTCCTGAGAATAATATCGCGAAAAAGAGTATCGCGTTCTTCTGGCCTGCTGGAGAGCATAAGCAGTGCGCGCGCATGACCTTCGGAAATTTCTCCATCGATAACCGATTGTTGTATTTCATCTGGAAGCTGTAGAAGACGAATACTGTTAGAAACGTACTCACGACTACGACCAATCTTGGCACCTATTTCGGTATGTGAAATACCAAATTCTTTGGCAAGCTGTGCGAGTGCTCTGGCACGGTCAATAGAATTTAGGTCCTCACGTTGTAAATTCTCAATAATTGCAAGCTCGAGTTTTATTTGACCATCTTCTTTTCCGCGAATAACTGCTGGTATCTGAGTAAGCCCAACAAGCTTTGATGCTCGTAAACGACGCTCACCTGCAATGAGCTCATATTCAGATGAAATTC
>QIHV01000008.1 GCA_003229135.1 Candidatus Kaiserbacteria bacterium
TGTGTAGACATATAAAGCCCTCGTCGTTCAACGGATAGGACGCTAGCTTGCGGAGCTGGTAATGTAGGTTCGATTCCTGCCGGGGGCACATTCAAAAAAACCCGAGCAACAAGTGGCTCGGGTATTTTTGTACCTTTTGTGGCTTTATGCCTCCTTTTGCGTGCGACGAATTGCGGCAACAAGACGGGACTTCTTGCGGGAAGCTGTATTTGCCTTTATAACTCCACGCTTTGCAGCCTTATCGATTGCTTTATATGCCGCCGGAAGGAGTTTTTCTGCTACTTTTGCACCTTCTGATACAAGTGCTTTTTTAAAAGATTTGGTGGTATCTGTAAGTGCCCTTTTACGACGTACATTAAAGACGTGTTTATTGAGCGAAGCACGATATGCCTTTTTTGCGGACGAGGTAATTGCCATGGCGGTATGTTACGCGACAAACCATAAAAACGCAAATAAACGCCTGCCAGATTTAGTGTTAGTATAGCTATATGATTCGTGCTATTAGTGGAACGGTACTGTCGCTCGAGCCTGGAGGAGTGGTTCTTAATGTGTCTGGTTGGGGTGTGTTTGTGCACCTTGCAACTGCCGAACCGCTGCCGGTTGGTAGTGAGGTTACTCTTGCAACACATCTTGCTATGAAAAAAGACGGGCCTGAGCTCTATGGATTTATAGACCCGCATGACCGTGCATTTTTTGAGCTTATACTACTCGTGCCGGGACTTGGCCCAAAAACAGCATTGTCACTTTTACGACGTGCCGGGCGGCAACAGATTGAGAGTGCTGTTGCAGCGCGTGATGTCACTTATCTTACTCGCGTTGTCGGACTTGGAAAGAAGTCTGCGGAGAAAATAATAGTTGAGTTGGCAGATAAAGTTATACCGCACAAAGGCGCACGTGATGATGCAGATGCTGACGTGTTTGATATGCTCACCGCACTTGGTTACACAGACCGTGAAGCACGCCAGGCACTCAGTGTAATTCCCACGAGTGTATCCGGACGCGACGAGCGCTTGAGGGCGGCACTTTCCGCAACACTGCGTTAGTTACTGAGTTTATGTATCGAGTTATTACAGCGATTGTGTTTATTCTTAAAAAGATAATTCCTGAGCCGGTTGTGGTGCTCTTTCGACCTGTTTATCATGGCACACTCGCACTTTTTATGGCGGGTGTGTACGGGTTCCCCGCTCGCAAACTCACTATTATCGGCATTACCGGAACCAAGGGTAAATCTACCGTTGCTGAAATGCTTTTTGCCACATTGCGCGCTGCCGGTTATCAAACGGCGCTTGCTTCAACAATCCGTTTTGCTATTGGTGAAAATTCTAAACCAAACCTTTTCAAGATGACACTGCAAGGACGAGGTTTTATACAGGAATTTATGAAAAAAGCACTCAAGGCCGGGTGTACTCATATGATTGTGGAAATAACTTCCGAGAGTACTTTGCAATTCCGCCATTGGTTCTTGGAGCTTGATGGACTTATTGTTACTAATATTCAGCACGAACACATAGAGAGACACGGATCATTTAATGGCTACGTTGCAGCCAAACGCACCATTGTGCGCACTCTAGAAAAGTCTTCCAAAAAAAAGCGTGTGCTTGTTGCTAATGAGGATGTGCCAGAAACAAATGCCTTTCTCCGCGCAAAAGTTTCTCAAGCTATTGGGTTTAGTACAAACGAGCTCCATAATCTTAAATCAAATGATGACGGAGTATTGTTTGACTACCAACAAACACACTTCACCCTCCATCTCCCCGGAGTATTTAATGCAGAGAATGCTTTGGCTACGATAAAGCTCTCAGAGGCGTTTGGTGTATCGCTTGAAACAATTGCAGATGCGCTAAGTAACCTCACACACGTACCAGGACGCGTAGAGCGTGTTGATGTAGGGCAAAACTTTATCACCATTGTGGATTATGCACACACACCCGATTCACTTAAAGCTCTCTACGGCGCATTTTCCACACACCGAAAGATTTGTGTACTCGGCAATACCGGTGGCGGACGAGACGTGTGGAAACGTCCACTTATGGGAAAGATTGCAGAGGAATATTGTGATGAGGTAATTCTTACCAATGAGGACCCTTATGATGAAGACCCGCGCGCTATCGTAGACGATATGACCAAAGGTATGAAAATCTCTCCGTATATTATTATGGACCGTAGAAAAGCCATACGAAAGGCTTTTTCACTTGCGAAGAGTGGCGATGTGGTGCTTATAACAGGTAAAGGTACCGACCCCTATATTATAGAAGCACATGGAAAGAAAGTGCCTTGGAGTGATGCCACAATCGCACGCACAGAGTTAGCTGCTATTATACAACCATATGAATGACGATATACTTTTTGTACTTGGCATTTTCGTATTTGCTTTTTTATTATGGTTAGGCACTGGGGGTCCGATGCACCCACTCGCATTTACCGGACCAATTTTGTACGGCAGTGGTGGTGCCCCAACCAATATCTATCGTACGCGCACGCCCAGTGACCGTACCACCACACGCATCCCAACAAACACGCGTCCCCACATACCGATAACACCATTATTTGGAACTCCTTCACCATATCGCGGTATCGTTACTATGAACCATTATGTTTCCGGTGCCGGTTCATCAAACCCGTCGCATGAATATATAACAATTCACCTTGCAACTAATGCCGCGCCAGTTGATATTACTGGATGGAAACTGGAAAGTGCAGCGACAGGTGCGGCTGCCATTATTCCGAAAGGTACTGAAGTGCCACGCTCTGGTATTGTAAATGCTTCTGAGCCGATAGTGCTCACCCCAGGATCACGTGCAATTATATCTTCGGGGGACTCCCCAATCGGGGCATCATTTCGTGAAAATATTTGCATCGGGTACTTTGCACAGTATCAATCGTTTTACCCATCACTTGCACTGACCTGTCCGATACCCTTTAATGAGCTAAAGAAAAACTATGACGGCTCATACATTCGTGACTTGTCGTGTATTAACTACGTACGTAAACTAAACCGTTGTACGCTTGTATCCTCACCACCGTCCGGGCTTACCACTGCCTGCACGAACTTTGCGGTAAATGATTTGAATTATAATGGGTGTGTAAACCTCCATCAATATGATAAAGATTTTGAGGATAACACGTGGCGGGTTTTTCTTGGGCGAAATAAAAGTATGTGGCGACCGCATTACGAAGTGGTGAAGCTGCTCGACGCGCAAGGGAGAACGGTAGATATGTTTTCGTACTAATTTGTACATAAACAGCACGAGCGACAAATATGTGTTATAAACTAGTAATCCGCCTATAGCTCAATTGGTAGAGCAGTGGCCTTTTAAGCCATTGGTTGTAGGTTCAAGTCCTACTGGGCGGACAAATATCAGCTCTTGAAACAGATTTGGAATTCTCGGAGAGGTGATGAAACACTATTCATACTGAAAGTGTGAAGCGCTCCAACGCAAGTGCAAGAGGTACTCCTGTACGACGAGCGTTTCCTAAAAGTGTAATGAGTGTGAGTGAAAGTCTGCGAGATTGTTCGGCACTCCACACACGGCTTCCTTTTGCCATCAGGTCACGTGCCTTCCAATGCAA
>QIHV01000035.1 GCA_003229135.1 Candidatus Kaiserbacteria bacterium
TTGTGTAAAGCACCACCACCAACCGTAAAGATACCGCCAACCGCAAGCTTACCGCCGATTGTAAGAGCGCCAGCTTTTGTTTGGGCATTAGGACCGCTGTTGATTATGTTGGACACATTACTACCTGGTGGTGCTGTTGATGGTCCTGTCCAATTAGTTACAGAAGCTACCGCCTGAAGACCAATGGAGAAAACAACAGCACCTATGATTAGAGTGGCTTGAGCGAGTATACGATGTAAGTTCATAAGAAGATGATTAAATAAAATAGTTGTAAGTGTCTTCTATTCCGCAACAGAGTTTGGAAAAGATGGTGGTTTTGTACACTTATTTATCGTAACATTATTTTATATATCGCAATGGGTTATCCACAACACACGTCGTGCAATGCCACACTGTGGTATTGCACGAATTCGGTGTGTGTGGCACTCTAATGGGAACTCGCAATGTTTCTTGAGCTTTATGATGTGCTCACGCACAAACAAGTATTCGGTACCTCGCGAGGGTTATTAAGTTCACTACGCACTACATGCAAGAAAACAAGAAAAAACTTTTTGTCGGCGGGATCCCTTGGGCCTCGACAGAAGAGGATGTTCGTAAAGCTTTTGAAGAAGCCGGCACGGTTGTGTCGGTGAGTCTTCCTATTGATCGCACATATAATCGTCCGCGTGGTTTCGGATTCGTCGAAATGTCGAGCGAAGAAGAAGCACAGGCGGCGGTTGAACGTTGGGATGGTAAAGACTTTGGCGGTCGTACGCTTAAAGTTGACTTTGCTCGTCCCGAGGGTGAGCGACCACCACGCCAAAACCAAGGTGGCTTTGGTGACAATCATGGTAGCTACTAAATAGTTACCATACTAAAAAGATACTGCCCGCGCTTTGCGCGGGCAGTATCTTTTTATGAATGGCAAGATAGTCCAAACTCCGCTATTCTATCGATATGAACAGCGCACAAAGTGAAGTGTCGAAGCGAGAAGCCACATGGCTTTTGCGTGATAAATATCACAATGTAAAATGTTTGGAATATGAAACTGATCTGAAACGGCTTGCAGCCGGTGAACCGCTGGGCTACGTCATCGGTTGGGTACCATTTTGCGGACTCATTATCACGCTGGACTCACGTCCCCTAATTCCACGCCCTGAAACCGAGTGGTGGACGGAAAAAATGATTGCAAATGAACTCCGCAAAAATACTGGTGGGCTCCAGGTTCTTGACTTGTGCGCGGGCTCGGGAGCTATCGGTTGCGCGGTGCTCCGTGCATATCCAAACGCACACGTTACCTTCAGTGATAATGATAAAGCACACGAAGCAACTATTCGTACAAACATAGCAACCAATAAAATAAATCCCCGCTGTGCGCACATTATTACAGGCGATTTGTTCGATGCACTAGAAAGTAAGACATTTGACCTTATCGCCATAAACCCACCATACATCCCAGAGCACCGTAAACTACCGCACGAAGTGAACCACTACGAACCACACAAAGCTCTTTACAGCGGTTCTGATGGTCTGGCAATTACTGCCCGTATTGCAAAAAGGTTGCGCACACACCTAAACCGCTGCGGCAGAGTATGGATTGAGGTTGATTCAGAGTATGCCAAACAAGCGCAAAAACTTTTTACTGACGAGGGGTTTACCGCAGAACTTCACACTGACCCATACGGTCGACCGCGTGTTTTATATGTGTACTAGTAGAGCATTTTTCTGATACACTCTTTATATATGACCGATAATAAAAAAATTGCTACGGAGCCCTATAAAGGAGTACGTGATTTCTATCCTGACGACTGGACTCGGCTACAAAATATATTTACAATAGTTCGCCAAACACTCCACCTATATGGCTATGAAGAATACAACGCCTCTCCGCTTGAACGCGCTGAGCTTTTTGAAGCAAAAACATCAGAAGAGATAGTAAACGAACAAACTTATACTTTCATCGATCGTGGTGATAGGCGCGTTACGCTACGCCCGGAAATGACCCCCACACTTGCGCGTATGATCTCCAGAAAGCGCCGCGAACTTGTATTTCCACTACGCTGGTTTTCTCTACCAAACGTCTTTCGCTACGAACGTCCTCAGCACGGACGTCTGCGAGAACACTATCAGCTAAATGTCGACATTGTCGGTAAGGCAGATAAAAAGCAAGCTGACCTCGAAATACTTACTATGGCATCTGCTGTACTCAGAGCTTTTGGAGCTCGTGATGATGACTTTGTTATTCGCATAAGTTCTCGTGAACTTTTGAGTGCCGTGTGTATCGCCGCAGGGCTACGCGGAGACGATGTACGTACGTACACACACCTGCTTGATCGCAAAGCAAAAATACCCGTTAAGGACTTTACTGAACAAGTGCACGCACTTACACAGACCGATCCGTTATCATTTATCAAATCTGGCAGCAACCCGAGTGTGGTAAAAGAAAAACAAG
>QIHV01000056.1 GCA_003229135.1 Candidatus Kaiserbacteria bacterium
TATTTTTTTTAAGTGTCTGTGTAATTACACTTTCAAGAAGTGCGGCTGCTGTAATTGTTGTACCGCCACGTGATGACATTTTGCCGGTAGTAAGTTGTAGAAAACCATGCGGTATGTGCTGTGTTTTTTTAGCTAAAAGCGGTGCGATTTCGCCAAGAGCAGCAAGCATCACTTGAAAATGCCCAATTTGTTCGTTAGCAGTAATGATGATAGAACGGTCACTTGACCAGCAATCCTCTTTAATAAAGGCGAGCCCAATATCTTTGGTCTCATAGGTGGGCGTACCGCGCCCAGTGATGAAAACTAGCGTGTGAAGTCCCTTTTTTTCTCCTTTATATATCACCGCACCATCACTCTCTTCAAAAACACCCTTGGCAAGCCCGTCACGTACAGCTTTAAGTCCAGTAACGGTTGTGTCACTATCATAAAAGACATAGTCAAAATGTGTATCTAAAATTTTATATAGTCGTTCAAACTCATGCATTGATACGGTACGGCCCGCTTGCCATATTTTAAGTAACCGGCGCTCTCCTTGTGAGAGAGTTTCTGGATTATCTCGCTTGGCAACCACGTGATAAAGCATTACGTTGAGCTGGTCGATTTCCTTTTTTATTTTTGGATCTTCGTCATAGGAATGTGAACCGTGTACATATGCCTCGCCAATTTCAGCTGCACTTGTCGGCTCGGTATTACCAGTGTGTTGCAGCCCCCACAGTGCTTTGGCAACGTGAGGTCCGACATCCCCACCGAAAGTATCACGTACCAGTACAGCACCAGCATTTTCTATGAGACGCGAAAGAGACTCCCCGATAATGGCGCCCATCAAATGTCCAGCGTGCATTTCTTTGAACGGATTTGGATTGCCATACTCAATAATGGTGCGCTCACCCTTGCGCGCGTCACCCTTGCCCCACTCATCTTGCGCAGTAAGGACTTCTTCCAATTGCGCCGAAAGTGAGCTTTGTGAAAGTGTGATATTGATAAACCCCGGACCGGCAACCTCCACAGAGACCGCGTCGCTACCAAGTGTTTCTGCAAGTGTTTCTGCAAGCTCACAAGCAAGGTGGTGTGGTTTTTTGCCAAGTTGTTTAGCGGCAACCAGTGCGGCGTTGACAGCATAGTCCCCGTGAGTGAGATCGGTTGTATGTTCAACTGCAAATGTAACTTTTGGAGCTCCTTGTGCAATAAGTGCCTCAGTAACTATCGTATGTATACGTTCCTTCATAGAGTGAGTGTAGCAGACGAAACTGTTCTATAAAAATTCACCTGATTGCCGTGGTATTCACCAATACCTACCGTATGGAAAAGCCGGCACCCTTTAAGGTACCGGCTGTTGGAACAGAAACTGTGCTAACGACAGGACTTCGTCATTATCCTGCCGAGATCTGGACCCCTCCTTGCTACCATAGGTAGCCTAGAAATGGACAACCATATGCGGTATGAAAAGCAAGATGCACAATTTCTGTCTGTAAGGACTCTATAAGAGACCGCCTAAAGCACTATAGACCACCACACACTTTTATACAAACTACTCGGGGATTGGATGTGCATCAGCTAGTGCACGAACAGCAGCGCGCGCGGCGGCGACCGGCGCGTCACCACGCTTTGTGAGCACTTCCACCATAAGCGTTGCCACACTGGCAGAATCCTTCTCATTAAAACCGCGAGTGGTGAGTGCTGGCGTACCAAAACGAATGCCGGAAGGATCCATTGGTTTACGCGTATCGTTTGCGATAACGTTTTTATTAAACCTCACGTATCAATATAGATTTGATACAATATTAAATATGAAACAAAAAACAATTTTCATAGCTGTAATTGTTATAGTACTTATTGTGGGTATAGGTGTATGGAAAGTAAGCACGTCAAGAATTATTCAGACGATCACTGAACGAGGCACACCCTCTCTTGATCAAGCAGCCCTCTTACAACTCCAAACTGATATTCAAGGTATTACTCCTCATTTTATAGATGCAAGCAGAACAAGTGATAAATCAGTTAAAGAACAAAACATAAAAAATGACATAGTAGCGTTTCTTAGTGCAGGTCAGCCTGATAATAAAGATTATTACTCTGGTTTATCGCTCGATGCAGTTGGAAAACGCTATGTCCTTATCTCACAGCCAAGTGGTGGAAGTTCTTATGACGAGATAATCGATTCACAAACAGGAAAGGTCACTCATATCACAGGAAAGCGATCATACCGCATTGCCTCAAAAGAAAGAGATGTTGTGTTGTATATTAACAATCAATCTATCTACACTTACACACTCGACCAAGCTAGTCCTGTGTTGGTACCAGGATCACATATTTTTGGAACTGAGACGTATCACTCAGGTACATCGGACTTTGAACTTACACCTGAACAAACTCATACTAAAAATTCTATAAAGATTTCGATTTTTGATTCTTCGCAAACTGAAACTGCACATAACCCAAATGCACAACGAAATGCAATGCAAGTAATGAATAAAAAAGTGCGAAGTGTTACGCTTTCGTTCTAAACGAAGAACCCCACGCCGAAAGACGTGAGGGCAGTTAAGAAACAGTGTATAGAAATTAAAAAATCAACGAGTGTATCAAATAGCTATGCTTCGTTACAATAAGATATTAAACAAACGATGTTGGAATTGGGTGCTGCAGTGCAAGAGTACGAACTTCCTCTGCAACGTCAGCTAACGCTGCCTTATCTTGCTTAGTTAAAACACTAACCATTATCTCTGCGACACGCTTAGCGTCTACATTTGTAAA
>QIHV01000073.1 GCA_003229135.1 Candidatus Kaiserbacteria bacterium
GAAAAACAAGTACGTTTCATTCCAGATAACTACGAAAAGATATTCCGATACTGGATGGAAAATACTCTTGATTGGAATATATCTAGGCAAATTGTGTGGGGAATCCCAATTCCAGCATGGTTTAGAAATCGTGATACTGACCAAGAGGAATCTGTCGTATCGCACACTCAACCAAATGGTGAGGGGTGGGAGTCTGATACTGATACTTTTGATACTTGGTTTTCATCCGGACAATGGCCGCAGCTTGTTACCGGATATCCCAATGGGAAAGATTACTCCACATACTACCCTACCGATGTTATGGAAACTGGGCACGATCTCATTTTCAAATGGATACCACGTATGATTATCTTTGGTCTTTATCTGAGCAAGAAAGTGCCTTTTCATACGGTTTATCTTCACGGGCTCGTTAATGATGCTCATGGTAAGAAAATGTCAAAATCAAAAGGTAATGTTATAAATCCACTCACTATTACAGATAAGTACGGTACTGATGCACTTCGTATGGCTTTGGTAATCGGCAATACGCCTGGTACGAACTTGGCACTTAGTGAAGATAGAGTAAAAGGATATAAACACTTTTCCAATAAATTGTGGAATATCACACGGTTTATTTTGGAGCGCACAGAAGCAACAGATATGAATACTACACTTTCCCCTACTGACAAAATGCTTTTTGAGGAGGTTGTGGACCTTATTGCGGATGTTACTAAAGATATGGAAGCATATCGTATACATATTGCGGCGGAAAAACTTTATCACTTCATATGGCACAGACTTGCAGATGAAATTATAGAAGAATCAAAAGCAATACTGGTCGGCGAAGACATAAAAGCAAAGTGCTCCAGAAGCGCTCTACTGCGCCAAATGCTCGATAACTTACTTCGCCTACTTCACCCGTTTATGCCGTTTGTTACAGAGGAAATATGGCAACGTATCTGTGGTAACGGTGAAAAACTCCTTATGATTACACCCTGGCCGCGGTAGAATATACTTGTGACTTTTACTACTATTACCGTTATCGTGATAAGTGGGCTTGTCCCATCACTTATCTGGCTTTATTTTTTACTGCGTGAAGATGTGCGATGTCCGGAACCAAAACGTATCGTAGCACTCGCATTTCTTGTTGGAATGTTGTGTGTTCCGCTTGTGCTGCCGCTTGAGCAATATGCTCAGGAACACTTCGCGAAAGGTCTCCCACTACTCACAGCATGGGCAGCAATAGAAGAAACTACCAAATATGCACTAGCTGCACTTCTAATACTTTGGCGACCTGCGGTTGATGAGCCGCTTGACTACGTGATATATCTTATTACGGTTGCGCTTGGCTTTGCTGCCCTAGAAAATATGATGTATCTGTTTACACCATTTGCCGCAGGACATCTTTATACCGGCGCACTTACTGATAATCTACGATTTCTTGGTTCAACATTACTTCACGTGGTTGCTTCAGCAACTATCGGTTTTGCGCTTGCCTTTTCATACAATAAACGAGTAGTCGTACGTATGTTGTACGTTGCGGTTGGCGTTATCCTCGCCATAGCATTGCACACAACGTTTAATCTTCTTATAATGACACAAGGCGAATCGCACCTACTTGAAGCGCTATTCTTGGTATGGGTCGGTATCGTTATAATTCTTGTGCTTTTCGAAGTAGTAAAATATCGCACATATCGTAATTTACCAGCTAATGTGTGTTAACACGCTTCATCTATGTCTATGTTTAATAAAAAATATTCCTTTTTAGAACGAATTTCAGGATCTTCCATTACTCACAATACCGACAATGATTCTTTTGATGATGATTTGCCAAAAGATACACGTAATATGCGTGTGGACTCTGATATTCCTATGGCACCCGACCCACGTATGATTGAAACTGACGCTGATGCTGGTCAACTTCCAATCGACGTATTTCAAACACCGGATGATATCATCATTCATGCATTTGTTGCCGGTGTGCGCCCTGATGAACTTGATGTATCTATAAGTCGCGATATCGTCGTTATTGAAGGTACACGTGCGGAACGCCAACAGGTAACTGACTCCGATTATTTTACTCGTGAACTCTTCTGGGGTGCATTTACACGCACAGTTCTTCTGCCACAAGAAGTAGATGTTGACAGCTCTTCTGCTCATTCAAAAGATGGACTCCTCATAGTAACACTTCCCAAACTCGATAGAGCACGCCAAACAAAACTTCGTGTAAAGTCTGGTTAAACTTCCTCACCACACAAAAAAGAAAAGAGCGGGCACTGCCCGCTCTTTTCTTTTTTGTATCTTGGTGCCTGGGGTCGGACTCGGACCGACGACCCTTCGCTCTTCAAGCGAACGCTCTAACCAACTGAGCTACCCAGGCGAGAATGTAAACACTGACAAATATATCATATTTTCAGATTTTGCACTCCCTTTTCTTTACCGAAAAGAGAATGATATTATGCAATCTATTTTAGAAAGTTACTTACGATTATTATTTTGGTGAAGATGATGCTGCTTGTGTAAAATGCTGGATTGTATTAAAGAAATTTGAAAATGTATGCATTGCTTGACGAAGCGCCTCGCTCGAAGGCAGCCCGAGCATTTTCAGAATTGGATTTGCATTTTCGGTACCTGGCGGAAAGATACTCGACATCATTGGTGCAATATAAGTTATATAAATATATGTAGGTATACCAAGTATGGCAGCCCAGAAAATGATGCGCCATACAAAACTAATCCTCGCCGTACGCCTCATTGAACGTAGCATACGATTGTTATCTTTTGTAAGACGCAGATTTTCTTCAACTAATTCTTTTAAATCTGTATCCATACTTTATGCAGTCAGCATACCATACCGATTGTATGCTTATGTGTGTGTGATAGTCCCCTCAGCAGGAATCGAACCCACATCTGTCCCTTAGGGGGGGATTGCTCTATCCATTGAGCTATGAGGGGATACTTGTACCCTATCATAAATAATAGTAAGAAACCGCCTCTGGTGGGCGGTTTTCAACTTGGCTCACTTACCTTTCTAGGAAATTCCAAGAAGAGAGGTTAGGCGTTGTTGATCAAAACCAATAATCATTTCATTGTCAATGAATATAACTGGTACACCCATCTGTCCACTGCGCTCTATCATTTCTTTACGCTTTTCAAGATCAGTAGAAACATCATAATCCGTATATTCGATATTATGTGTCTTGAAAAATTCCTTTGATAGCTTGCAGAAATGACAAGTTGGCGTGCTGTAAATTGTTACTTTTTTATCCATATCATTAAATTTATTTATGTGTATACAGTGTAGCACACAAAGTGTGCGGGTATTTTTACTCAATATCGCATCAACTAGAACTCCCTATAAATCTGCGCAACGTTCACAATCTGTGTAGAGGTGACTGGGGTACCCGCATTATTGATACAGGTTAATTTATAAATAGTCTGTTCTGTGATGGTGTCCGACTTGGAACCGGAGATTGTACCGGAGGATTTACTTGTTAGCGGTTTAAGCCAAGTCTTGCCATTTCTAGCAATAGAACAAGATTTAACATTAGAGGCATTCCATGACACAGTTGTTGAGTGACCTTTTACAACTCGAGTTGGAATAGCACTAATGTGCGCTGTTGGATAAAGTACATTTACTAATATTGTTTTTGAATTAACAGTTCCACCATTCCCAGTACAAGAAATCTGATAGAGTGATGGACCTGTGATTGGGTCGGAAAGTGCAGTACCGCCACGATTATTTCTTGTGAAGTACTTATTTCCCCCTTGTATCGCTTTGCAATAGAGTGTATTTTTAGAGCTCCATATGAGTTTTGTTCTTGCTCCCTGAGCAACTAGATTAGAACTAGCGGATAGAGCTACGGTTGGTTTGGATAAATTTTTCGTGACTGTAAGTGTGGTGTTGGCACTAGTGAGTTTCCCCGCAGAGTCGAGGCAGTTGAGCGTGAATGTAATCACCATTGGTGAATTTGCGGTAGCCGACTTTGTGCCAAAAGTTCCACTTGCCCAAGTTTTTTGTAGACCGTTTGGTGTGCGGCGCGTGGTGTGCGGCGCGACACCGTACATGATGATTCTCCCGTGGACGACCAGTTAATATTTGCATTATTATCAACATAAACAGTCGGCGGGCTGGCGGTGATCGATAGTTGCGACTTTGTTTGTGCGCACACAGCAGAGTTTGTTCCCTTTACTCCGTACGTTGCTTCGGTAGCTGTACCGCGTGCACTAACAGCACTAATTATACCGTTTCCTCCCCACCCAAAGCCACTCCACGCGCACGTCTTTGGGCTCTGTTGCCATCCATACGAAGAACCATCATTTGCTTTACCGCTAAGAGAAATCCATCCATTAATCCCTCCATTTGTAAATGTCGCCTTCCCTGTAATTTTTCCCGTGCTGAAGTCAACCTTAGCTGAATTAAAATTTATCCAACCGACATTAGGTGACCATGCGTAACC
>QIHV01000044.1 GCA_003229135.1 Candidatus Kaiserbacteria bacterium
TTTACGTCAGCGCCGTCCGCCGTGCCTTTAAAATCCTTCATCAAAGCACCAATCAAACGCCCCGCATCGGATTTTTGCGAGAGAGCAAGCTCGGCCATTTTTGTGTGAGCTACTTTTTCTATTTCTTCACGCGACATTTGCACAGGAAGAAATGATTGGATAATTACAAGCTCAGCTTTTTCCGTATCGGCAAGCTCGTTGCGGTCGGCCTTTTCAAATTGCTCAATGGAGTCTTTCCGTTGGTTTGCAGCACGCTTAAGTACAACAAGCGCTTCCTCATCAATTAGGAATTGGTCGGGCTTACGTTTTTTAGCAATAACTTCGTTTGTCATTGCGGTTACCAAAGAGCGCAAAGTTGTAAGGCGTACCGAGTCTTTGGCACGAAGTGCGTCGGGTATTCCAGCTTTCAGTGTTTTATGTATTGGCATTATATCTAGAGTACCACACAGTCATATTAAGCACATATGACCACAAACATGGCGCGTGTATACATTAAAAAAACATCTAACGTATTGGCACAAGTATAGTAGAATACTATATATGGTTGCTCTAATATTTTTTATACTTGCTTTCCTAGCTGTTTACTGGGTTTTTGTGTACAGTCGTAAACAGAAAAAAACCAATGAAAAAGAAGTGGATAATCAAGGATTGATACTGTTGCAACAACAGATACAGGAACTGACGCGTACGCTCGATACACGTATCGCAGACTCTTCAAAAACTATGCAAGAGAATTCGCATCGGCAATTTACTGAGTCAGCGCGTCTTATTAAAGAAATTACGGAGGAAGTAACGAGCGTGAAAGAAATTGGACGGCAAACACAAGATTTTGCACAGCAGCTGAAAGGGCTTCAAGATATTTTAAAAAATCCAAAGCAGCGCGGTGTCTTGGGTGAGTATTATCTCGAAACCGTACTCAAAAATGTAATGAGCCCAACCGACTATCATATTCAGTACGCTTTCAAAAATGGTGAGATTGTAGACGCGGTTGTTTTTATTGATAAAAAGATTGTTCCGATAGATTCAAAGTTTTCACTTGAAAACTACAATCGACTTGTAAACGCTCCAGAGAGTGAAAAGCCAGCACTCGAAAAAGCTTTTGTAAATGATTTAAAGCTACGTATTGCAGAGACCGCTAAATATATTCGTCCAGAGGAAGATACTATGGATTTTGCATTTATGTTTATTCCAAGTGAAGCGATCTACTATGACCTGCTCACCAACCAAGTTGGTGCCGGTGAAGATGAAAACTTAATACAGCGCGCCGCAGGAAAAAATAAAGTCATCATCGTTTCCCCAACATCATTTCTCGCATATTTGCAAACCGTTATGCAGGGGCTAAAAGCATTACAAATAGAAAAAAATGCCGAGGAAATCCAAAAAAGAGTAGGTGAATTAGGAAAGCATATCGGAGCGTATGAAGGATACTACCGCAAGCTCGGTGCAACGCTCGGCACTACGGTGAGCCACTATAATGCCGGCTACAAGGAGCTAAATAAGATTGATAAAGATGTCTATCGCATCACCGACTCAAAAGCTGGCATTGAGCCGGAGCTTTTAGACAAACCAAACACAGAGGTTGCATAATTTCAGCATCCCCAGCACATAGAAACTCCGTTTCTATGTGCTGGGGATGCTTTTTACCGCCAAGCAAACGGGTTGCACTATCTTTAATACTATGCTATAGTTTTAGCTAGAAGGGCTCTCATTGGAGGTGCTCAAAATGGAGGATGATGTAATGTTCAACGTCTTATTTGGCTATTTGTACCTTTGAGTTTTGGCAATACTGGCATTTGGTATATTGATGATAGTAGGCAATATCAAATATTTACACAACTACAACACAGATGATGCAGAATTTTCAAACTGGATGATTGGTATAGCGACAGTGATCGTACTATCAGTGTTCATGTTTTTCACTGGCCGTACAGATGGCATGGGGGCAGTTGTGCATACTCCACTGTCATATTCCAAACAGCTTCACGGTGGATATGTGTACACGCTCCTCGCCGAGGAGAAAGACGGGGAGTCGTATATCCTAATGGTGCGAAGTGGGAAGCACAATTTTCGCACCATCCGTGTAAAAGGGAAGTTACCGCCAACGCATTTCATGTTGGCGAACGGAAAACCAGTTGAGGTTACCCCCGCAACCGGCAAATGACGAAAACAGAACAAAAAGAAAAAATATCGGCCGCACTGAAAAGGATTTCAGCGCGGCCTTGCTTTTTACC
>QIHV01000061.1 GCA_003229135.1 Candidatus Kaiserbacteria bacterium
GAAAAAGAGCCGCCCACAAAGACTGAGGCACATAATAGAAACATACCAACACCGCCACCACCAGGATATATTTCTGAAAAAGCGCCGCCGCAGCCAGCAGAACCCGATGAACACACCACTCAAACTCAGACTCCTTCAACATTACAAACATCTGCAATACCGACAGATATCGGCAACGGCGAGAAAGGCACGCCAGGTGTGACGCCGCCCACAACACCACAAGCGCCAACAGAACCGGAGCAGGCCCATGCGCCGACACCCGTCACACCACCACTACCTGAAACTAAGACTGTGAGCTCACCCCTTGTTAAAGAATATTCCGTTGATCCATACAGAGAAGTGCCCGAGTAGCTTTAATTTAAATGTGATTGGGGAGAACGCGTGCGAATTATGTGTGTTGTTCAGGTATACTAGAAACAATGAAGTATCAAGTACCACAATTTATCGGGGTCGAAAGTAAAATCATTGGACCGCTTACACTTCGGCAGTTTATTTATATATCCGGAGGTATAGGGATGGTTTTTATCTTATTTAAATTTCTTCCTTTCTTATTTGCCGCATTACTTAGTCTACCGGTTATCGGATTTGTGGGAGCGCTTTCATTCTATAAAGTTAATAGTAAGCCATTTATAAATATCGTGGAATTTGCTGTAAAATTCTATACCTCATCACACCTGTTCCTTTGGCGCAGAGATAGAAAAAGAGCGCCCGTGGCCGCAACCCCCGCAACACCTGTTCCTACAGAAATGCCCGCAAGTGCGCGCCTTACGCGCGGTAAATTACACGAACTGGCACAAACGCTCGATATTAAAAGTGATGAGAGTATTAACACATCACCACAATAGTTTATGTTTACCGCCCGCGCAACAGCTGCACAAGATTTCGTTCCGGTTAAGGGGGTACGAAACGGTATCATTATACTCAAAGACGGTGGCTATCGTGGTATTTTGATGTGTTCATCGGTTAACTTCGGTCTAAAATCGGCAGATGAACAAGGATCTATCATAAGCGGTTTTCAAACCTTTCTTAATACTATTGATTTTCCTGTCGAAATATTAATTCAGTCACGCAAAATGGACATTCGCCCATATCTGAAGCTGCTTGCTGAAAAAGAAAAAGAGCAACGGACCGACCTTTTGCGTATTCAGTTACGTGAGTATATGGAGTTTGTACGTTCTTTTACTGAAAATACAAATATTATGACTAAGTCATTTTATATAATTGTTCCGTATACATCTACCGGAGCTTCTACGGCAAAGGGAATTCTTTCTGGATTTATTAACGGTAAGAAAACTTCTTCAGGTGCAGCGAATAAGAAGAGTGAGGCCTTCGAGGAACATCGGCTACAACTTGAGCAACGTATGGGGCTTGTTGCTTCCGGAATTTCCGCTACGGGCGTGCGGGCAGTAGCACTTGGTACGGAGGAGGTTATTGAGCTTTTATACTCTTCATTTAATCCGGGTGAGTCTGAAGGTGTCATTCATCTTAAATAATAATATATGTCGTTACTTGATTTCCTTAATAAAAAGAAGCAAAAAGATGCCGTGGTTGCCCAAATGCTTCCTCAAAACATACGTGCGCAGGGAAAGCTGAATCTTATTGACACCATAGCTCCTGCGGCTCTTAAAATTAATGCGAGAGAAATTGAGCTTGGAAAAAAATTCGCCCGTACATTTTATACAGTTTCTTATCCCGCATTTCTCACCGATAGTTGGTTCGCGCCCATCATCAATTTAGACAAAGTACTTGATGTGGCAATCTTTGTACACCCGATTGATACGGAAGATGCCCTGCATAGTTTCCAGAAAAAAGTTGCAGAGGTGCAAAGTCAAATTAATGAACGTGAATCAAAAGGGCTGGTGCGTGACCCAAAGCTTGATACCGCTTATCAAAATCTTGAGACACTGCGTGACAGTCTCCAACAGGCGCGTGAAAAACTTTTCGATGTTGGGCTATATTTGACACTTTATGGAAACTCGAAAGAAGAGGTTGATAAAGTCGAAATGGATATTCGCGGCAT
>QIHV01000029.1 GCA_003229135.1 Candidatus Kaiserbacteria bacterium
TATTGCTGCAGTATCAATATCACGAACAAGCTTTAACTCAATCACCGTTACGCCAGACGTGCGCACTCCACTGGCACAGTGGTGCGGAACAAGCGCAACAAGTACTCCATACAACTCAGTTACACTCGATACAAAACAGAGTAAAGATGGTTGCTATTTTTTTGATGGCACGGGGTTTCTTTATTTATCGGCTCTGTCGCAACCAACGGAGGCTACGACAACACACATAACTGTCCATATCAGTACAAATATAAACCCACCACTCGTTCCATATTATGTTTATGCACCACTTACGAACGCAACACCAAACGCATCGTCTTCTCCGCTTTTAAGTACGGTATCACAAATAAATGAACTACCGGCACTTTTTGATTTTGCACGGAAAGTAAGCGGTCTCGGCTCGCCAGTTGTTTCGGTAGTCTTACGTAAAGATGAGGCGGATTTATTCTTGAAAGATAATACACGAGTAACATATGTTCTTGGTCATGAGCAGGCGGCTTTCGCACTTCTTGTCGCGACTAAAAAAAGAATACATATTAATGATGGCTCACTCCTTTATGTTGACCTACGTTTTCCTGGTAAGGTTTACTTTATGCAACGAACGGTTAGGGGAAGGTAGAGCAATAACCGTCTTGATATGTACGGTAATATCTGAGTGCACACACAGCGCGCGGATGCGATGGGCTCTCGGAGCGCGATGGCACGAGAGTGAGATGATTTTTCAGCAGAAAAATACAGCGTACATTTGGATTGGCGTGGTGCGCGCATCACTTACACATCTGTTTGTCTAGGCGTGTCGGTGGTGCTACTGTGCAAATAATGAATTCATTTTGGCAAAAACTACCAAAACCGTTCCTTGCACTTGCACCAATGAAAGATGTTACAGACGCTGCATATCGTCGACTAATAGCTCAAGTAGGCAAGCCAGATATAATGTGGAGTGAGTTTGTATCAGCTGATGGACTTTACCATACTCGTGAGATTAAGAAAATACCCGATTCAGAAAATCCGCTTATGCGAGATTTACAATTCGCTCAAATTGAACGCCCAATTGTTGCGCAGCTTTTCAGCAGTAAACCAAGCATGATGGCATACGCTTCCGAACTAGTCGCACGTCTTGGCTTTGATGGTATAGATATAAATATGGGTTGCCCAGATCGTTCCGTAGAAAAACAAGGTGCCGGTGCGGCACTCATTAAAGAACCGGAGCTTGCCGTAGCACTCATTAAAGCCGCAAAAGAGGGTGTGTCGCACACACAGCACTCTATTCCAGTGTCTGTTAAAACTCGTACAGGGTACACAAAAGAAACTCTCAACGAGTGGATACCTACATTACTTTCAGCAGAACCCGCCGCACTTACGATACATTTGCGTACTCGCAAAGAATTGTCAGACGTACCCGCACATTGGGAACTTGTGGAATCTATTGTAAAACTTCGTGACAGTATCAATCCGAACACACTAGTTTTAGGTAATGGTGATGTGCAGTGCGCTACTGATGCGCTGCAAAAAGCAAAAGAAACAGGCGCTGACGGTATTATGATTGGAGAAGCTGTATTTGGTAATCCGTGGGTATTTTTAGGTCGAATACGTAATGAAACTCCTCCACAGGAGCGTCTCGCCGCACTAATCGCCCTTGCATATTATTTTGAAGAATTAACGCCACAAAAGCACTTTCAAATTCTTAAAAAACATATAAAAGCGTTTGTTTGCGGTTTTGATGGAGCGACAGAACTACGAGCAAAACTTATGAAGGCAACCAATGCGACGCAGCTAGCACATATAGCTAGTGAAAATACTATATCAGTCTGTCATATTTAATATTGCATCAATGGTGCGGTGAAATTCGGCAGTATTCTGTATAATTCGCCCGACTGGTATACTACTAAACGTTATGGCACACCAATCGCTTTATCGTGCATATCGTCCGAAAACTTTCGCTGAGGTTGATGGGCAGCCGCAAGTAACGGACCCGTTAATACAACAAATAAAAGAAAATAAAATTGGACATGCAT
>QIHV01000040.1 GCA_003229135.1 Candidatus Kaiserbacteria bacterium
CAAGGGCTTTCGGTTTTCAAAAACATCTCCGATAAGTCGGTTGGAGATCAGGTACGCGAAGCCAACAGGCGTAACATTCCTTATTTTGTAGTAGTCGGCCCTGATGAAATTTCATCTGGTACGTTACGTGTGAAATGCCTTGCCACCGGTATTGAAAAACGGCTCGAAATTGCTCACGTAGCTGATTTCTGCACTTAATAATATGCGTATCATTACTTTTGATATTGAAACTATATCCACTTCAGCTGTACGAGGTAGAGTTAATACTGATGAAATGGAGCTCACTGTTGTTGCCATACATAACTCATCAACAAATGAATATTCTTCGTATTTTAAGGAGGATTTACCAAAACTTTGGCCCGTAATTGAGCGTGCCGATATGCTTGTTGGTTTTAACTCCGATACGTTTGATATTCCAATACTAAATCGCTACTACCCTGGAGACCTTTCGAAAATACGCTCACTCGACTTGCTGGTGGAAATACACAAAGTACTTGGGCGCCGCATACGCCTGCAGCTGGTAGCCGAAGGTACACTTGGTCGCGGCAAAAGCGGTGCCGGCACAGATGCTATGGACTGGTGGAGCGAGGGAAAGTACGAAAAAGTAAGTAAGTATTGTATTGAAGATGTACGTATTACTCGTGAGCTCTACGACTATGCGATTACTCACAATAAACTTAAATATAAAGACCTACGAGATATTCGTGATATCAAACTCGATACTGCAAACTGGAATATCGCCAGTGGTGACTCCCCCGCCCTTACACACACTCTGGGAATTTAGTATGCTATTATCGAAATATGAAAACAGGTATTGTGATACCTATGGTGATTCTACTTGGTGGTGCTCTCGTGGCATTTGCCGTTTATACAACCACAGTATCAAATACTAGGAACACTTCACCCATAACAGGAAATATATCTTTTGTACGTCCAGTTAGTGTGCAAGACCATATTTTGGGAGACCCAAACGCACCTGTAAAATTAATTGAGTATTCAGATTTTGATTGTCATTATTGTGGCGTGTTTCAACACACACTTCAACGAATAATGCACGATTATGGACCAACAGGAGAAGTGGCGTGGGTATTTAGAGAATTTCCACTTGTAAAAACTCACCCGAACTCGCTGGCAACTGCACGCGCTGCGGAGTGTGTCGCGAAAACTGCTGGAAATAATGCATTTTGGAAATTCGCCAATTTGATGTTTATTAATCAACCAGTAAATCCAATTAATTTTGGTCAATATGCGACACAGGCTGGAGCAAATCCTACTGCCGTTGCAACATGTATAATGAATGGTTCCGTAAACGCACGCGTTGCTTCCGACATTGCCAATGCGCTTAAAATTGGAGCGAGAGGTACACCATACACCGTCATACTTGAAGATGGTGCGACACCTGTCATTGTAAACGCCGCATATCCATACGCATACATAAAACAAGAAATAAATACCGCACTTGCAATTGCTAGCTCAAGTTCCAATCGCTAGATACTCTTTATTCTGTAAGTTTTATAATATTGAAAAGGGCTCCAGGCAGAATCAGTCTGCGGAGCCCTTTTGTTCATAAGCTGGGTATTAAGATTGTGCAAGCGGCGTAGTCCATTTCTATGAATTTACCCGCGTGAGAGAACGTGTACAACGCTCTTCATCCAGCCGAGCATAGTACAACTCCACAATGATGATCGGACTGATGTCCGGACACGCTGTGATTTTGATACTGTGGAAATTTGCCGTAACCATACCGTTGGTTTCGTTAGCAATTACAGACATCTTTTCCGCTACGCTGGTAATTGTATCACCGGCTATTGGTTTATAGGTTCTCATTTCTTTCTCCTATTTTGGACTTTAAAGGACATTGTTTCGAGCCATCGAGACTCACTATTGAAGCACCCTTAATTATATTACTAATATATGCATATATCAAGGTTACAACGCCAGTTAT
>QIHV01000016.1 GCA_003229135.1 Candidatus Kaiserbacteria bacterium
TTATGCAGGCATTGTTTTATTTGAACGATACTTATACTGCTTCAAATTGGTATAGGACAACATCATTCAGTCGCCCAACATCATGGCCCGAGCGTGAGCCGTTGGTGCGTATTTTTGCATGGACTCTTCTATCAAATCATTTTCATGTGTTATTGCAGGAACTACGCGAAGGTGGCACTGCGAAATTTATGCAACGACTTGGTGGAAGTATGTCGGTATGTTTTAACGCAAAATATAGTGAGAAGGGGAGCTTGTTTCAGGGGTCGTATCATGCCCGCGCTGTTACGCAGGACGAGCACCACCGCTACCTCGCGTTCTATATTTTGGTGAAGAATGTGCTTGAAATGTATCCGGGCGGGCTTTCTGTTGCTGTAAAAGATTTTGACAAAGCATGGGAATGGGCAAAAAAGTATCCTTATTCAAGCCTTAATAGCACAGTATCCGATATTGCTTCGCCGATTGTTGATGACCCAGAAAGTCTTATAAAATCAATTCTCGGCAGTGGAGATGCTTATAAACAAGAGGCAAAAGAGCTGCTCCTTGCGCACATGGAAGCACACGGAGAAGACTTCAAAGATATCATGCTTGAGCCGTGGTAGCCAAATGTCCACACAATGATGCAAGTCTAACTTGTCTCATCTACATCATTCTTGAGCCGCGGTAGGCACAATTCCTGCGCAACCACCCCAGACTCAATTACGAAATAGGAAAGTCTAACTCTCCCAAAATCTAAAAGTTCTCGGTAGTTTTGGGAAAGTAGCATGTTTAAGATGGCATCTTAGGATTTTTAAAGAAGTGATACTTCGACCATAGTAGTTGTGGATAGCACATTTATCACACGTGTACCGAAGTAATATTAAAAGATAATGCTCGCTCGCACTTTCGGCACACTGTTTTTTGTAGGTGTTTTTCTTATACTAATTCCGCACCATGTTTTTGCTAGTGGAAAGTTATATTCTATAAATACAGCAGGAGGTGGATGCTCACTAATTGGCGTATGGGACGCAAGCACATGGACTTGCACCTTGACACATAATGTTGATGGGATGATTGAAATTGATAATTCGTTCATCACACTTAACGGCAATGGACATACTCTCATTATGGACAGCGCTTACAATAGCTCTGGAGTCCACATAAACGGTTTTAGTGGTGTAACTATTAAAAATCTTACCATCAACGGTAAAGGAGGTGGTATAGATATCTATTTTGATCGTGCCAATGGAGGACGAGCAATTAATAACACTATTATTTCAGAAAGTATCGCCATCGATTTTTTTGACGGTTCCGGCGGAGAAGCTTCAAGGAATAAAATAACTCCCGTCGCTTACAGTGGTTATCAATATGGTATTGTTTCCAGTTATTCTAACAATCTGGCGATACACGATAATACCATCTTAAACTCAGGTTATGGTATTGCTCTGTATCATATCGCATCAAGTAGTGTTATGCACAACACTATAAGCACCACTACAACAGGTATCTACCTTACCAAAGATACTGCTCTTAACATTTCAAATAATAAAATTTCTCACGCAGCGGAGAGCGCCCTTGACATAAATGCGAATGGAAGTTTGCACAACACTATATACAAAAACATTTTTCGTGATTCTGTGATAGGAGTTACAGTAGACGCACATTACAAAGGACCACAAACTTTTTCTATATCTTTGCCTCGCGCCCCGACTTTTTCCTATGCGGACTTACAGCTCCCACCGTCACTTCCTTATTCATTAATTTTTGTACCCCCACCCCCACCTCCACAATATGTCGCCAGCTCCACCGGCGCACAAGCTATACTCTTTGGAAACACTTTCATAAACAATGGCACTCCCGCAAGTGTGAGCCCTTATGCATTCGTTCGTTTCTATAATCCACTTCCCGATGGAGGTAATACTTGGAGTACATACGATACGCCA
>QIHV01000059.1 GCA_003229135.1 Candidatus Kaiserbacteria bacterium
CAGGGGCACCAAGACAAATAAAATACGTTCGAGTTTGGGCGCACTGTGTACATCACATAGAAAAATGAGGTGTATAATTATGTATAAATTAACCACAATATATTATGAAAACACTAAAAGGAACACAAACAGAAAAAAGCCTATTGAAGGCTTTTGCTGGAGAGTCTCAGGCAAGAATGAGGTATGACTATTTCTCCAAGCAGGCAAAGAAAGATGGACTTGAGCAAATGTCAGGTATCTTTGCTGAAACTGCGCTGAATGAAAAAGAGCACGCAAAAAGATTTTTTAAGTTTCTGGAAGGCGGAAATGTTGAAATCACAGCTACTTATCCAGCAGGGAAAATAGGAACTACATTGGAAAATCTAAAAGAGGCGGCGGAAGGTGAACACGAAGAGTGGACGGTGCTTTATCCAGAAGGTGCAAGAGTGGCAAAAGAAGAGGGATTTGATGAAATTGCGGATGCTTTTACGATGATAGCAAAAGTGGAAGAGGCACACGAAGCGAGATATAGAAAATTATATGAGAATCTTGAATCTGGTAAGGTCTTTAAGAGTAATGGAAAGATAATTTGGAAGTGTAGGAATTGCGGTTATTTGCATGAAGGAGATACTGCACCAGAACGATGTCCAGCATGTTTGCATCCACAAGCATATTTTCAAATTAAGGAAAATAATTATTAAAACTACTAGCACGGTCTGCGCGTTTGTGGCACAGTGAGTGGGTCGGGCACGTGGCGGAATTGGTATACGCGTACGCTTCAGGTGCGTATGTCGCAAGACTTGGAGGTTCGAGTCCTCTCGTGCCCACCAAATTAAGAATACAGCGTGTCGCAGAGAGCAAATTCACCAATCGGAACGATTTGCTCCACTCCTTGACATATGGTGTTAATATGATAGACTCCGCAAGGAGTTTGATTTTGCCTATCTTGCCAGCCACAGTAGTGGCTAAATACAAGGAGCATTATTATGCCGTAGCATAGAGATTTTTTTTGAAGATATACAGCGCCAACAACCCCCGGACTCGAGTTCCGGGGGTTTCTAATATTCAAAACCACCTCTTATGTGCAGCGAGTTTAATTTTGAAAACGGGCTCTAACTTGAAAGACATCGCGGGCGGGTACCTTTTTGTGGGCGATAAGGGACTCGAACCCCTGACCTACCCGGTGTAAACGGGTTGCTCTAGCCAACTGAGCTAATCGCCCTCGATAACTTCACTAGAGTAGCAGATATTACATTCTTATGTAAGTATATTTGCTTATGGCGGCATCACTGCAACGTTTAATCATAAGGCGTGGTTATCATTAATTATGACAGTATCGAAACAAGGTAGCAAAGCTGCCGTTACCAACGTACCAACTTGTATTGGAATAATTATGGATGGTAACCGCAGGTGGGCACGCGCTCATGGGCTGCCTATATTTGAAGGGCATGCTCAAGGATATAAAAAACTGCAAGAAGTTTTACGTTTTGTACGTGATGCAGGTATCGCAGATATTGTTATATATGCTTTCTCAACAGAAAATTGGCAGCGCTCAGAAAAAGAAGTAGATTATTTGATGAAATTCTTTCGTTCAATTCTTGAAAATGAAACAAAGAAAATGATAGAGGAACGCATTCGGGTACGATTTGTCGGTGAGCGCACACGTTTCTCACAAGATATGCAAGAGATGATGGTAAGTATGGAGAACGCAACCGCTAAAGAATATGACATCACACTACATCTTCTAATGTCGTACGGTGGGCGCGCTGAAATTGTCGCGGCAACTAATGCTCTCCTTGCAGATGGCGTATCAGCAGTTACCGAGAATACGTTTGCAAAGAAACTTTGGTCATACCCAATGCCTGACCCAGACATAATCATTCGCACGGGCAGTGAAAAACATCTTTCCAATTTTCTCCCA
>QIHV01000046.1 GCA_003229135.1 Candidatus Kaiserbacteria bacterium
AGATACCTGACATTTGCTCAAGTCCATCTTTCTTTGCTTGCTTGGAGAAATAGTCATATCTCATTCTTGCCTGAGACTCTCCGGCAAAGGCCTTCAATAGACTTTTTTCTGTTTGTGTTCCTTTTAGTGTTTTCATAATATATTGTGGTTAATTTATACATATTATACACCTCATTTTTCTATGTGATGTACACCGTGCGCCCAAACTCAAATCTATTTTAATTATCTTGGTGCCCCTGCGAGGAATCGAACCCCGATTAACGGCTTAGAAGTCCGCAGTTCTATCCGTTGAACTACAGGGGCGAAGTGAGGAAACAAAAGTGTAAGTTCTCAACTTGAGTTCTTGTTCTTCGAACGGGCTCATGTATCAAGCCCAGAAAAATACAGAGGCTATGATGGGTCAGTAAACGAGTATGCGCCGGACTCATATCTGGCCTGTGCACCGGCGCGCGTGCTGAATATTTTCTGTACCTGATGCATGGCGGTACTGTCAATTGCTGCACCGTGTGAAGTGACGGTTGATGTTGGCGCTTGATTTGTGGTTATGTTTCTGAACTCAAGTATATTCCATACGGTACTAATGCCAAGTATTATTATTGCTACGGATATGAGAACGAGCCAGTCTCTAGCCGGATACAGCCGGCTTCCGTAGTGGATTTTATGTAGATTGTTTGAAAATGCAGGCAGCTTCATGGTTGTGTTGATGAGATTGTTTGGGCTGTTGAACCAACTGAAAGTATTATACTTGCTACCCAGTCTTTATTTGAGTCGGGCTTCAACACCGATACAGAATTACCCAACGTGAGTGTATTTATAGTTACGTAGTACGGCATATTTTCAATAGCACCGATAGCGCGTATAACCGTGTCAAATGAACCGACCACTTTCACGGAAACTGTAAGCATCGGGTGCTGTACATTGGTTTGTGGTGTAACAGCTATTGTGGAAACGGTTGCGCCGACCGTGTGCCCAATCCCCTCAAGTACACTCAAAAAAGAAACGATATCCGCGTCAGACACCAAGTATGTGTGTATGGTGGACCCGGCACTAGCAAGCGTCGCGAGAGTTGTACGCGCGGAGTGTGCATTTGTAAGAGCTACTTCTTGAGCGTGAATATCTGTTGTTAATGAAATCACATTGTTTTGGGCGGTATACATTTGAGAGCTCCACCACCAGTACCCACCAATGGTGACAATGAGAAGTGTCAACGCTATGCCAAATCGAATGAGTGTGAAGCGGTTCATGGCGTAAAGGTCTCTGTAAGAGTCATCGTAAATTTAATATTCGCATCTTTGGCATACATATTAACTGGTAGGCCTACTTTTTTAATAAAAGATGCCCGCTCAAACGCCTGTTGATAATTTCGCAGCGAGGTACGCGTTTGCGCAATACCTGAAATAGTTATTGTGTTGGTATGTGCGGTAACTGCCGCCGTATACGTCATACTCGATAGGGTAATCCCCTTCCTAGGTATTTTTAATATTTTTTGCAATACCTTACTTGCAGATGGTTTTTCTGCAAGTTTTGTAAGGAATGTCGCATCGTTATTTAGTGTTCTTAGGTGTGCGCTTGTAGCTCGTACATTTTGTGTGGAAAGCTGCGCAGTAAGTTTTGCAAGTGTTTGTTGCTGTGTTGTGTGCTCTGTTTGTAAATATAGATAAGACGGTACAGACAGAGCCCGTGAACCGCTATCAGTATCGCTACTGCAACCATTGTTATAGTCGCAAGACGTATGAAATATGTACGCTGTAATATTTGCAAGCGCTCACGAGAGAGAAGGTTGGTAAGTTTAGGCATCATAATCGCGAAGGGCTAAACCAATGGCTGTGGCATAGGCAAATGATTGTGCATGA
>QIHV01000039.1 GCA_003229135.1 Candidatus Kaiserbacteria bacterium
CCTTCTCGTTCGAGTAAAGATGCCATAATAACAATATCCTTTAGTGAGTGACCTGAAATATTTATCTCTGGTGTAATAGAAGCAATATGTATATCAAAATTTTTACGCATTGTTGCAATAACTGTTTTTGTAGTTACATCAGGAAAAAAGGAATACGTGTCTGGGAAAAGATATCCTTCGTACGGAGTGCCTGCCAGACGAAATTCATTTGCAGAGATGTTTGGAAATGATTTAGTAAGTGTATCCCCGATTTCGCGCGCTGTCATACCCTCCTGAATTGTAATACGTATCGGAGCAATACCGAATGTACCAGTAAGAAGTCTTTGCGTAACGTCAACAAGCCCAATCGGTTGATTAAAGTGGTATACACCGGCGCGGACACCTCCAACGCCACCGAAAATACGCACAAGTTCCCTGAAAAGAAACGGCGAGGATATAACGTGTTTTTTCGCAAGTGTGCCAGCGGCTTCTCGTGCTGTATATCCACTTGGTATTTTAATGAATGCACTACTTGGGAATGCTGCTGGTGGCTGTATAAATAATAAATATCCGATACCAAACGCTATCACTAATGCAACGGCTGCTCGTCGATACCACATTGAATACTTTATACCGTGTTTGGCAACAGTATCGGCATACTTTGCCCAAAATCTCACAAAAGACCTCATAATGCTATGTTGGTAGGTTCACTGGTGCAGTCGCTGTCGCTGATTGTACACGCGGTAATGACGGTGTCCCGATTGCAGCGGAAGGAATATGATAAATTGTTGCGAGTTCTTCTGTGCTCATAATCATATGAGGTGAAGCATATGGTGCGTGGAAGTATGAGCGGCGACGAAATGCATCAACAAGTTTTCTACTAGTAATCTCCTTTCGTTTCTTAATAAATGGCTCCCATGGATAGTCATTAAATGGAATCATCCAGCGTGCTGGCTTAAAACCGTTAAATCCTTCCGAGCTGAATTGCTTAAAGAGCCCAACTACTCCTGGAATAGAGGTGCCATGGAAATGATCACCACGCGCCAGATACACAGAGCGAATTCCAACATCAAATGCTAGCTTTGCAACATTGTGTTCAATTGCTGCCATTGTTTCTGACTCTCCTTTTGTTGGATTCGGAAATCCGTCTGTCTCACGCATCTCACCTGTAGATACATCGCGATATTTTACCTTACCAACAGTCTTTGTCCGTATATCCTGAACAATCTTACGCGCTTCATCTTTCCATGTATATTTATCACCTTTCTGATTTTTTTTATTATATTTTTCACCCATGTGTACACGTATAATAATTTGTGTCCATAATTGCTCACCTGGACCGAACGTCCCCATAAACTCAATCAAGTTTGCTAGTGGGTCAGTTTGTTCATATTCTTTTGCAGGTTTATCAAGACCATAGTCAACGTATGTCTTGATAGGATACGGGTCTGGTTTCGTATGCGCATAGTCGCATCCCCAAATTCCCCATTCGCCAGTATCACCAGAAATGAGCCGCGTATAATCTGGTACTTCTATAATTTGAGCACCTGGGTATTGCGCATAGATATTTGACTCAACATTGCGTTGAAATGCTTGGCGTGTCCATACAAATAAATGTACTTGCCCTTCAATTGAGGCGATTTCAAGTGACCACCACGGTCGCACCTTGCCGAGAATTACCCGATCATACCATGTGCTCTCCCCTGGCTTGTGGTGAAGCCCAGAAAGAACGACCTCCATTGCGAGGGGCATCTTAGAATGTGTACGCGGTGGTTTAATCTCAAGCAATACGTATTTCTGCGAAGAAATAAAAGCAGCGTGACGGAATAAAATCCATAAGCGCCATG
>QIHV01000031.1 GCA_003229135.1 Candidatus Kaiserbacteria bacterium
ATATGTGAATGCGCGTTTTGAAGATATTTGGGCATGCGACCCTGCCGTACGTACATGTCCAGTTGAGCGCGGATTTTTAATTACTAATACAAAATTCACTAGTGAAGCGATTGCGTATGCGAATTGTGCTGGTATGGAGCTTATTGGCTGGGGATATCCTGACGAAGGTAGTTTATATGAACGTATGTGTACAACACATGTATATCCGATTACTGCACTCACACGCCTAAAAAAATCTGAGAAGAAACTACTTATTGATGCTGGAGTAGTCTCATGCGATATGCTTCAAGAACAACAAAATATACTCACCACACTCAAGATATCTCCGAGCAGAGTCGGAGCGATACTTGCAGAAAATAATGCATTACTCGCTCTTCCGCACCCATATGGACAAGAAACAGATATTTCCAATACAAATACTTCATCGCAATAATGATTCATAAATTTTTTAACAGTATTTATTGTTGGTTATCTAAGACGGTATTATGATTCAACTTAAACGAGCTTATGAAAAATCAGCAGTATCAGACGGTACACGCGTTTTAGTTGAACGGCTATGGCCGCGCGGTCTCCGTAAGGAGGACGCATATATTGATCAGTGGATGAAAGAAGTCGCACCAAGTACTGAATTACGTATTTGGTTTGGTCATGATTCAGTGCGTTGGGAAGAGTTTGTTCGGCGTTACACTATCGAGCTTCATGGGCATGTGCAGATGTTAAGAGAACTGCGCCGTCTTGCACGCGGCGCAAGACTCACGCTTGTGTACGCGGCTCATGATGAGATTCATAATAGTGCAATAGTATTAGCACATATGCTTCGTACACAATGACTGTTTATAAAGATCAAAACGTATAGGATACTTCTTTATGCATAGACTGACTCATGTGATATGCTTTAGGGACGACGGGATGTATTCGCCCGCTCATATTCTCCTCGAGCCCTATTGGAGCGGATACGTACAGCAGCCGGCGTATTATTAGCTTTTTCGTATCAATATGGACAAGAAACAAATGTTTACTGAAAACACAACCTCAGCCCAAACCCAAATAACACACAACCGTAACCGTGAGTCGCTCGTTCGACTAGTGATAGTGTTTATTGCTGGAGGTGCGGTCGGGGCATTACTTATACTCGCTTGGAATAATAATCAAGCATTACCAACTGGACCACAAAATAATACCTCTGGATTAAGTAATACCAGTCGTACAAATACGACTGGACAAGGAACTACACATAAGGGGTCCTCCACACTTCGTGCAGGTGTATTTACCAGCAACGCGAGTAGTGGTGCCGTATCTGTCGTTGACCAACCAGCAGGGAATACAGTAATGGTTCAATCAGTTACCGTTCCACCGCCTGGCGTATGGCTTGCTGTGCGCGAGACAAAAGGTAAATTTCTGAGCAATATACTCGGCGCTGCGCGCGTACACGGCCCGCGTTCTAAAGTGACAGTGTACCTCTTGCGTAATACTGAACCGAACAGGACATATGTCGTAGAACTCTATCGTCCGCACGAGAAAGGAAGTGGTTTTGACTATAAAGCAGATAGTGTCTATGTTGATTTTGACACAGGCAAGCCAGTTATCGTGCCATTTCGCACTACTGCACAGAACAATGCTATGGCGAGTACTTCTCCCACAATTCACTAATGGCGTTTGGAGGATACAAAAAGTGGGGAATCTTTGATCCTAAATCTACGGAACCATATCGTGTGAGCCGTTCCAAAATAGGACTGTTCCCAAAATAGGACTGTTCTCCGAGTGTAAACGATGCGCGTATCTTGACATGCGTTATGGTGTGAAGCGTCCGAGTATGCCCGCGTTTACACTCAACAATGCAGTGGACGAACTTTTTAAGCGTGAGTTTGATATATATCGTGCGAAAAAAGAACCTCACCCACTTATGAAATCAGCAGGCATTGACGCAATACCTTATGAGCATAAAGACCTTGAAGAATGGCGTGACGCTTTTAAGCGAGGAATTAAATACCATCACGAGCCAACAAACAACTTCGCGGTGGCATTGACGATGTGTGGGTCACGCCCACAGGTGAGCTCATCATCGTTGACTACAAAGCGACAAGCAAGAAAGAAGGACCTAAAACAGAGAGCGATTTATACGATTCATACAAGCAACAATTGGAAGTATATCAGTGGCTCTTTCGTAAAAACGGCTTTTCAGTTTCTCCAACGGGATATTTTGTTTACGCAAACGGTAACTCAAATGCAAAAGATTTCAGCGACACACTTGCGTTTGAAACCATTCTAATTCCATACACTGGAGATGACGCGTGGATAGAGCCCACACTTAAAAAACTTAAAGACACACTTATGAGTGATGAAATCCCTCCTGTTGGCATTGCATTTGGTGGAGGTCCGTGCGACTACTGTACCTATCGTGAAAATGCAGGTAAGACACTCCTCACCCTTCACCGAGCAAATACAAAAAAGAAATAAATGGAAGTGAAGATTGACTCATCATGGAAAGAGCATTTGGCAGGTGAATTTGAAAAGCCATATTTTTCCGCACTCACACAATTTGTAAAAAAAGAATATGCAGATGAGCCGGTGTATCCAGCACCAGGAAATATCTTCCGTGCATTTGATTTGTGTCCATTTGAAAAAGTAAAAGTGGTGGTGCTCGGGCAAGACCCGTATCACGGGAAAGGGCAGGCAAACGGTTTGTGTTTTGCGGTGAACGAAGACACCACACTTCCACCTTCGTTAAAAAATATATTCAAAGAGATAGAAAGCGACATCGGTCCGTCATCCAATAAATATGAAAATCCGACTTCCACACAGAAGCGTAGTGGTGATTTATCTGACTGGGCAAAGCAGGGCGTACTTTTATTAAACGCAACACTCACCGTACGTGCACATATGGCAGGCAGTCATCAAAAGCGCGGATGGGAAGAGTTTACAGATGCCGCGGTGCGTGCACTTTCTGCCGAGCGCGAACATATAGTTTTTATGCTCTGGGGCAACTATGCAAAAGAAAAAGGTGCACATATTGACCGCACAAAACATCTAGTGCTGGAAGCCGCTCACCCCTCGCCATTTTCTGCATACAACGGATTTTTCGGCTGCAAGCATTTCAGCAAAGCAAACGAATATCTCATCGCCAATGAGCAAACTCCCATTGACTGGATATAAAATTTGTTGCCAACTACACACACACGTGATAGAGTGCCAATAGAGGATAGCCCTT
>QIHV01000009.1 GCA_003229135.1 Candidatus Kaiserbacteria bacterium
GCGCGATTGAACTGTACAAGGCGGTCTGCAGAAATCCACGCATTAGCAAAAGTATTTGTTGTAAGTATTGTAAGTATCTGTACTAAATTAGAAGTATTACCATTTTGATTGATGGTACGTAGGGCAGAGGCAATAGCGCTTTTGCGAGTATCAATAGTAGATTGGGTATCTTTTATTGCACTTGAGAGTTGTTCAAGTTTTAGGGTGGTATTACTAACTTTAGTTTTTGTAACGGTTAGACTAGCAGAAAGCTTTTTTTGTGAAAGAGTGAGAGCCTTGATGGTTGATTGAAGAGTTGACTTTGTGGTACCAAGTGTATTGAGCTGTTTCTGATATTTAGAAATCTCGTTTTGCAAAGATGTAATTTGACTATTGTGTGTATTAATTTGTGCTTGGATACTACTTGCTGTTTCCGCGGCATATGTTCTCGTTGGCATGGAAAAAATACCAAGCAATATGTATACCGCTAGAAACGGCACCAATGAGTACATAACGAATATACGGTTCATCTATCGAGTATAGCAAGTGCTGAGTCAATACGCATAAGAGCTTCTTCCCTTCCTAGAATAGTAATAAGTGTAAACGGGTCCGGTGAGTGTTTGGCACCGGAAAGTGCATAGCGTAGTGGCCATAGTACTTCCCCTCTACCATTTTGGTCCGCATATGGCATAATTGCATTTTTTATAACCTCAATACTAGTATAGTCAGAAAGCTTTTTAATAATATGTGCGAGTGCTACTAGGTGTGTACGAGTTGCCCCATTGATATTTGTTGGTTCTTTTGTCACGAGTACATCACGGGTTAGTGTTACCGCTTGGAATAAGCACGACAACTCCCCTGTTAGCATCTCACGTGCCTCTACAAAAGTATGAGCTCGCTCTTTTAGAAGTGGCACAGTCTTACGTAAACGCTCATGGTCTGTAATGGTAAATTCACCACGTGAAATATATTCATCATCTGTAAGTGAGCGCATCCAATATTGATTTACGGAAAGAAGTTTTGTTTCATCAAAAATAGCTCCTGATTTGTGTACGCGTTTTAGTGAAAATTCATTGATAAGTTCTTTGCGTGAAAGGTATTCACGTTCATCACCAGGATTCCAACCTAAAAATGCGAGATAATTAAGCATGGCTTCCGGCAAAAAACCGGCATCACGATACTCTGTAAGTGCACGTGCACTTTTACGTTTTGAAAGTTTTGTACGGTCTGGAGCAAGAATAAGTGGTAAATGTGCATAAATTGGTGTCGGCATTTCCAAGGCACGTTGGATAAGTATTTGTCTGGGGGTATTTGAAATATGGTCTTCGCCGCGAATAATATGAGTAATTCCGGCATTTGTGTCGTCTACTACTACGGCGAAATGAAATACAGGTTCATTAAGACTTTTTGCAATAACAAAATCACCCAAATCACTCACATCCATAGACACTTCACCACGAATTATATCTATAAAAGAAATAACACCGCCGGAGTTTTTAAATCTAATTACTTCATTGCGCTCCCCTTCCGTCTTTGGTTTTTCTTGTGATACATAAGCGTGCCCGCTATCAATGAGTTTTTTTAAATAATTACTGTATATATCACGATTATC
>QIHV01000048.1 GCA_003229135.1 Candidatus Kaiserbacteria bacterium
CCTGGTATTTCCCGCAACAATGGCGGGTAGTCCTTTGGACACAGTTGTCGAATGTTGTTTTGCATACTATGCTACATACATTATATATGCTTGATATTAAATTTATTCGGGAAAATGCCGACCTGGTAAAAGCGGGTGCTGTGAAGAAGCATATTAAAATTGATATTAAGCATTTGGTTGCGCTAGATGAGGAGCGCAGAGTAACGCGTCAATCGCTCGACGGAAAGCGTGCCGAGCAACACCGCATGAGTAATACAATAGCACTTGCCAAGGGCGATGAACGTCAGCGACTCATCGAGGGTATGAGGCACTTAAAAGACGGCATGACGGACATTGAAGAAAAATATAAGAAAATTATGGAGGAGTGGCAACTGCTTATGCTACAAGTACCAAATATTCCCGATATTTCAGTACCGCAAGGTGAGGATGATGTTGATAATAAAGAAGTTAAAAAGTGGGGTGAGCCAACATCATTCAATTTTACATCCAAAGACCACGTTGAGCTTATGACAGCTCTCGATATGGTGGATCTTGAGCGTGGTGCAAAAGTTGCCGGGTTTCGCGGTTACTTTTTAAAAAATGACGGAGCACTACTCGCCAATGCTGTATGGCAGTTGGCGCTTAAGCATTTTACCAGTAAGGGGCTTTCGCCGATGATTGTTCCGTCTCTTGTGCGTCGTGAGACTTTTATTGGAACTGGTTATTTGCCACAAGGAGAAGAAGATCTTTATAAAACGCAAGATGATAATTTTCTTTCCGGTACTGCCGAGGTTGCCACAATGGGTTACTATATGGATGAGACACTTGATTTAGCGAAGCTCCCAGTTCGTCTCCTATCATTTTCACCCAGCTTCCGCAGAGAAGCTGGCGCACACGGTAAAGATGTTCGTGGGCTTATTCGTGTACACGAGTTTTTCAAATGGGAGCAGGTGGTACTCTGCAAGGCTGAGCACGGTGAGTCGGTACGTTTGCATGAGTGGCTTCATCGTAATACCGAAGAGTTTATTGAGCTCCTCAATATTCCTTACCATACCGTAGTGAACTGCGGTGGTGATTTGGGCTTGGGGCAAGTAAAAAAATACGATATCGAGCTGTGGGTACCGGCAGAAAAAACTTATCGAGAGATTGGCTCAACATCATATTTCCATGATTTCCAGACGCGGCGTTTAAATATCCGTTATCGCGATGAAAATAATAATCTGAAATTTGCACACTCACTTAACTCAACGGCAATACCAACTCCACGTATTCTCGTGTCTATTGTCGAGAATTATCAGCAGGTGGATGGAACAGTTCGTGTGCCTGATGCCTTGATACCTTATATGGGCAAAAAGGTTATTGGGCATGGCAAAGTCTAAATACAGCATCATTACTCGCCGAGCGCACTCGCGCGTGAAAGCTGTTCATATGCGGCTTGGCGAGAAGCGACGTATCGCGCGCACACGACTCACTGGTGTTCTTGGCATACTGATAATATTTTTGATTATACTTGCCATTACAGGTTTATGGCAGGGAGCTGTACGTGTATCGAATGTGACTATTACAACCAGTGACACGTCACTGGTT
>QIHV01000074.1 GCA_003229135.1 Candidatus Kaiserbacteria bacterium
AATTATTTTATAGAATACCAGACTCTTATAGAGTATCACTCTCTGAGTAAAAGTTTGCAAGACATTGAGCTAATACTTGGTATTTAGTTTATATATATCTTCTTGATAAAAGTGAGAATATGTACTAATGTAGCGCACAGAGGTTTTGCGGGCGCACAACCAAATTAACGTATGAAGGAGGTTCTTTATGAAAGCTATCGCACTTTGCGGTTTGCTGCTATTGATACCATCCGTGGCATATGCTGCGGATAGTACATGCAACAAAACAGATCACTTTGCTGCAGAAACTGGATTTTACAGTTTCGTGTACAATCGGAATCTACACGGATTGGAGAGTAGGATTCTGCCGGCAAATTATACGGGCCGGAATATCGCATTCGGTTTTCGTCCTTTTTGCAGGGTTACATTTGAAGTTGGATACTTCGCCAATTGGAACACTTTATCAGTTTCCGTCGGTGGCAAGTCTCAGGTTTATGCACAAAGTACTGTACAATTTCATGTATGGATATTGCGTGCAGTTGTAAATTTGTTCACCGTACCGTGGACACACAAAACACTCACAGTAAACGGAATACTAAGCGTGTCCCAGCTCAAGTACAACGGAGCAATACAAGTGGGTTATCGTACTCCGAACAAGAGTGGCAGCTTTCAACTTATGAGCGTTGCCGGAGAAGAATCTGGACCGGCAATTGGTATCGGCCTTACTTATCATCCGGGCAATAGCCCATTTCAAATAGGCATGAGAAGAACACAGTACACCTATGGAAATGGAACAGATGCAAATCTGACCACATTCTTCATTCAATATTGGTTTTAGAGTTTCAGACCTAAATGACCACTTGATAGCCGCAATGATGCGGCTATCGTTTTGTAAATACTTTACAAAATAGGTCGGTACCTGGCGTGCGCGTGCTAATGTAAGTGTATGAATCGCACACGTGTGAGAATCGTGGTTATGGTGCTGCTTGCAGGCACCATAGGTGCACTACTCGGCTCTCAACTAGGTACAAGACAAGCGCTTCCACAAAGCGGAGCAGCAGTCATTCCGACCACCGGCACTGTTCGTGTGCTCTATAGTCTGGATAAAAAACAAAATGATAAAGAGTTAATCTCGCTCATCGACAACGCACACAAGTATATTTATTTCGCAATATATGAGTTTACTCTTCGTGATGTTGCCGATGCACTTGTACGGGCAAAAGAGCGCGGGGTTGATGTGCGCGGAATTGTTGACCGTGAAAATAGTACCACTTCCTACGAAGCACCCATTATAAAAGAGCTCGTGAATGCTGGCATACCACTAGAAACCCAAGCACACCCCACTGGCATTATGCACATCAAGGCGCTCGTAACGGAAAATGCTTATGCAAGCGGTAGCTACAACTGGACAAACTCCGCAACAAATATTAATGATGAAGTACTTGAAATAGGCACTGACACTGCACTGCACGGTGTTTACGAAAATATTTTAAAACGTCTACTGGCGACAAACTCAGCAAGCGTTATTGACTCGAGTGGCACACCACAAAG
>QIHV01000043.1 GCA_003229135.1 Candidatus Kaiserbacteria bacterium
GTCCGTAATGGAAAATTTACTATTATGCTCACTGATCGACTTGGTGTCACCATTGAGATGGTCGGGCATGGTTCATGGCAACCGATACACTACCACCTCGTTACAAGTGAAGAATATTTTATCTCTGCTGGCGTTCTAATTCTCGCTGCTCTTAATGAGTACGATAAGATTAGTTTACGAGTCTATCGTACCGATGAGTCATTTATTTGTAAGCCGTGTACAGTACACACTGTGTACCGCGCGGCTGGGACACTCTTCGGCACAGTGAGAACTGTGCTTAATGGCATTGAGAGCAAGGAAGATTTTTATCCAGAGCCATCTCTGGATAGTGAGATTCAACAGATTAACCTCAGAGGGCTTCTTTGTGATAAGATTCTTTGATAAGTCTAGGATTTATCATCTTTTCAACAAAAGCACGCGACCACCAATCGTGTGCTTTTTAATATAAAAATCGTCTTCTTCAAAAGAAACCACAAATACAAATGTGCGACTTACGAAGTCGTACCGACTTCGTAAGTCGCAAGTAATGTGGTGGATTCGTACAATGGCTTGACACGCTTGCACACACGATTATAATGCCGTTATAATCATAATATATACGCGTATGGCAACAATTCAAAAAGCAATTAGGGTTGGGTCGTCGGTTGCAGTGGTTATCCCGAAGAAATCTCTCAAGGCGCTTGGTATTAAACCGGGCGTACCACTTGCTCTTGATATTGATGAAAAGAACCGTTTGCTCGTTGTCTCGCATCCGGCCCCAATCGCTAACGCAGAACTACTTGACTGGACAGGCCGTTTTATCAAACGATATCGTAGTGCACTTGATGCGCTTGCAAAGTAATGGCACAGTATCTTTCAGCGGAAATCATCCTTGTGATGCACTCGGAAGTGATTGATGCGACAGGTGGTTCGCACGGTGTACGCGATCCGCATTTACTCGCTGCAATTGCTGAAAAACCACGCAGTGCATTTGGCGGTAATGATTTGTATAGAGGTGTATTTAAAAAAGCGGCCGTCTATCTGGAATCAATTGTTAATTATCATGTCTTTGTAGATGGAAATAAAAGGACTGGCATTGTCGCATGCGCACGCTTTCTTTTTGTAAATGGATATGAATTGAATGCGACTAATCACGCAGTTGAACTGTTAGCACTTTCGGTTGCAACAAAGAAACGTGGTATTGAGGCAATCGCAGCGTGGCTTAAGGCACATACAAAAAAGATACGGGTAAAGAAAGTGTCGAAAAAAGATACGGGTAAAGAAAGTGTCGGCGGCGAGGAAGACAGTAGTGCCGTCGGTGAGGAAAGCTATGCAGACAACAAAAAGAAAGCACGCGACGGAGCTCTCTTCGCCGCGCATTCCAAAGAAAAAGCGTTAGAATAAAAAATATGAAGATTGTCATTGCCACACAAAAGTGTGCTCGCTGAGTTTGTATTTGGTAAAGATGATGAGCATACACAAACGGAGCTGGTCGTGCACAAGAACGCTCCAGAAGACATCGCACGAGCAATAAATGAAATACTTGTAAATTTGAAGAAAGTTAAAACTGTAACTAACATAGCGCGCACTATGGTAGTTAAAAATTATGGATTGGTATTTTATAGCTTCACAAATGCGTCGAAAAGTATTCGCCACGCTTATCAAGCAGTTTTGCTTAAATGGATGGGGAAGGCGTACATAAAAACTGCCAAACTACTTGACGAGATAGGGTAATAATGCTATTATCTCAATGGATTAAAAGGCTCGTAACAAGTCTTTTTTTGTTATTTCTATCATTCATATGAGGTGAGAAATGAAGAAATTAGACGCGAAGTTGATAGGTCTTCTCCTAAGGAGCTATACAAAAGATCCAGAGGAAGTGGGGGAGGTCGTAAATCGGAGCATAAGAAGCATCAAGCGGGCTGTAAGCCTACATGCAGACGGTGACCCAATACTTTCATCGGTGATAGTGCTAGTACCACGCGACCGTGACTGTGGTTTAACCACGGCTGCCATTGCATCGGCGCTTGCGGATAACCCTTTTGAAAGTGTTTCGGTTATGTCTGTGTCTGGTAGCCCAACACATGAGGTCCTTAACTGTGGTGTTGATGTACTCGCTGATTGCGGTATTGATTACGCCCTAATTTGGTCAAATAAGTCGGTTGACGCACTAACGACCTCTATTCTAGAGGATGTGCTCACATCTTTCGATATTGGCGCAAAATTTGTTGGCGTAGCATCCGGTACTTTTAAAGATGGTATTGCTAAAGGGCGTATACAAAATACGTGTGCTGCGTGGAGCATCAAAGCGCTCCAAGAGGTTGGCGGCTTCGATTCCGAGATTGGTGTTGAAGAAATTACCCCGTCAATTCGATTGATTCAGAAATACGGACCGTGCTGCGGTATCGTATTTCCGCGAGAAGAGATGCCTCTCGACATCCGCAGCAGTACGGATGGCGTAGCTCACTACGCTA
>QIHV01000006.1 GCA_003229135.1 Candidatus Kaiserbacteria bacterium
CCAGGCAAAAGTGAAACCTCAATAGTATCTGCAAAACCACCCATCGCTTCATCGCGTGAGTTATCAAAAATCTCCCATATCAAGTGGTGCAAACCGTCCACACCGGTAGAACCGATGTACATACCAGGTCGCTTTCTTACGGGCTCAAGACCCTCCAAAACAACAATATCGTCCGCTGCGTAACTTGCTTTTTTATCCTGTTTTTTAGCCATATTTTCTATATAGGTTATGAAATATCACCCCTTTTGAGGTGAATTAACGTGCGTTTATTATAGCAAAAAATGAGTGATATTTCCACTTTTTAGTTAAATTACTGTGGCTTTACGATAAGTGCCATTCTACGCCAGTACTTTTTGAACGTATCAATGTCGACAAACTTACCTTTTCCTTCGTCAGCGCTATTAGCGGCTGGGTCGTGATAATAAAATCCCTCCAGTGCACCACGTGATGTTTCAGCGCCCACTAAAAGTACCATGTGGTACTTGTCTGCGTACTTAAACTCTTTCACAACAGAAACAGGTGCTGGCGCACCTTCAGCAAGAGAACGCACGAGTGTAATGATGCCTTTATTCAAAAGCGTTTCTGATTCCGCTTCGTCGCTTGAGCGAAACTCTGTCGGCTCTATTGTTTTTCCAAATGTCTGTGCAAGTTCTGCGAGTGGTTTGTGTATCCAACCAGAAGGACCATAGCCGTCCATACTCACGCCTTTTTGTATCATCTCATCGAGTGAAGGTGTTCCCGCTCCCAGAAAATCTAATGTCATTTTCAAACACGCCATAGCACAAGCGCGCTCTTTCCACTCTGAGTCGGTTAATCATATAACTAGCGAACTTCCCATCCGCGACTTTTTACGGCTTCGTTAATAGTTTCCATTACGGTATTGATTTCTTCGTCGGTAAGAGTTTTTTCGTATGACTGGAAAGCGAGGCGGAATGCGTACGAAACTTTTTCCGTCCCATCTTCAAGTGCTTTCTTGAATACATCAAACAATCGTGGTGCGCGTGCGAGGAGTGGACCTGCGTTTTCCGTAAGCACATCTGATACATCGCTCTCTGTAATGTCAGCGGATACAAACACCGCGATATCACGCGCAATATGAGGGAATAGTGAAATTGTTTTATATACTACGTCTTCTCCGCTTGTTGCTAGCACGTCTTCGTATGAATCGAGGTCAGAAAGTTTTTCAATAACCTGTTCAAGGTTTATTTCAAACACCCAGCCGCCGCGTGCATGGGTTGCCCCCTGAAACATCTGTGCTTTATATTTACCTATATCTTGATACCCTTTTTCGGGAACACCAATACTTTCAAATAAACTAGTTATCATATTCTCAATTTCTTGAAAAAACTTTTCAGTATTTTTTTTCTTATTTGCATCCTGCACTCCAACACTCAATGATAAGTGCTCCCCTTCCTTATTAAACACATTCCCTATTTCAAATATCTTTATCTGGTCGGTACCCAAAAGATCAGTGTGGTGAATGTTAAACTCTAAGCTATTTGCGAGGTTGCCTCTGAGATTGCTTCGCAAAAATGCCTTATCGCTTGCCATTGGATTCTGCACCTCTAGTTCGCCCTTATTTACAAAGCCGTAAGTATATACTTCTGAAAATCCGCGTGCGACAAGCTTGTTGCGAATAAGGTTTGCGTAGTAAAATTGCTTGTTCACAGGAGCACTTGCCTCAGTGCTAAGTGTCTTAGCTTCAATATTTTTATATCCATACATGCGACCGATTTCTTCCACGAGGTCTTCCTTGATTCGAATATCCAAACGCTCGCTTGGTACAGTCACAACAAATCGCTCTTCGTGAAATGGCATCATGCGCCTGTATCCAC